>CAJOFI010000146.1 GCA_905233595.1 uncultured Oscillospiraceae bacterium
ACGCTGGGAAAGCGCAGCTCGATCTCGGCGCCTCGGAGCTTCTTAGCGCGGCAATGCAGCTCGCTCCCCTCCTCCTCGATCTCCGCCCCCAGCGCGCGCAGCGCCGAGAGGTGCAGGTCGATGGGGCGCTTTCCGAGCTTGCAGCCCCCGGGCAGACTCAGCCGCGCCTCCCCGCAGCGGGCGAGCAGCGCGCCCATGAAGATCACCGACGAGCGCATCTCCGCCATCAGCTCGTGGGGGATCGCGCAGGCGGAGAGCGTGGCGGAATCTATGTACACGCTCCCCTCTTCCCGACAGACGGTGCAGCCCAGGCAGCGCAGGATGCTGAGCGCGGCCTCCACGTCCGAGAGCGCGGGAAGGCGCAGCAGCTCGCAGCGCTGCGGCGCGATCACCGCCGCCGCGAGGATCGGAAGACAGGCGTTTTTCGAGCCCTGCACCTGCACGGCTCCCTCCAGGCGTCGGCCGCCGCGAATATGCCAAATGTCCATAAAAGAAACCCCCCGTGCATGGATTCAGCCCATCCTATGCACGGGAGGAATTCTCGTGTTACTTTTGAACCGCTCTGAGGATCTCCCCGACGATCCGATCCGTTGACTCCCGGACGGAGAGGGTGCGCATGGCGTCCGACATGGCGGCAAGCTCCCCGGGGCTCCGGAGCAGCGATTTCACCGCGTCAAGCAGCGAGGAAGCGTCAAACTCCCCCTCGAGCAGCACCTTTGCGCCGCCCGCGCGCTCGAGCACCCGGGCGTTCTTCTCCTGGTGGTTCTCCGCCACGTTCGGGGACGGGACGATCAGCGCGGGCTTGCCGAGCCAGGTCAGCTCCGCAAGGGTCGAGGCGCCCGCGCGGCACAGGATCAGATCGGCCGCCGCCATCACGCGCGGCATGTCGTAGATGTACTCGCGCACGTCGGCGTTACAGTCGGACGGGGCGAAGGGCAGCGCTTTGAGCTTCCCGCTCACCTCGGCAAAGTCGCGGCTGCCGATGGCGTGGATCAGGTGAAAGTCCCGGTTGCCCGTCAGAAGGGGCAGAAGAGCTTATCCTCCGGTCTCAGCCCCAGCTCGCGCTTGGCGCTCTCCTGCGTATAGGCGGCAAACTCCCCGCGCACCGGCGTCCCCGTGACGCTGACGCGATCGGGGTCGGGGTAGTGCGCGCGGCTCTCCTCGAAGCCCACCAGGATGCGGTCCACGTGCTTTGCCAGCAGCTTCGTCGTGAGCCCCGGCGCGGCGTTGCTCTCGTGCACGAGGGTGGGGATATGGAGCTTTGCCGCCGCCATCAGCACCGGGTAGCAGACGTAGCCGCCCGTGCCGATCACGGCGTCGGGCTGGAAGGCACGGAGGATGCGCCTGGCCTCCCGCTCGGAGACGAGCACGTTTTTCACCGTGTCGAGGTTGTGCGCAAGCGCCTTCAGGGTCTTGCCGCGCGCGACGTTCGTGATGCGCAGGGGCTTGATGTCGTAGCCCTCCCGGGGCACGAGGGACATCTCCATCTGCCCCTCGGCGCCGAGGAAGAGGAATTCGCTCTCCGGCATCAGCGCACGCAGACGCCCCGCCACCGCAAGCGCGGGATTGACGTGCCCCGCCGTCCCGCCGCAGGTAAAGATAAATTTCATTCTATATCTCCCAAAATTATGATCGCCGCGAAGCGACACCAAAATGATTCATTATTACGTTTCCAAAACGTCCCGCGACGCGCTCAGGACGATCCCCATCTCCCCGAGCTGGATGAGCAGCGCCGTGCCGCCATAGCTGAAAAAAGGCAGCGAGATGCCCGTGCAGGGCAGAAGGTTCGTGACCACGCCGACGTTGAAAAACACCTGGATCGCAAGCAGGCTCGTGATCCCCGCGCAGACGAGGAAGGCAAAGCGGCTTCGGCAATGCAGGGCGATCCAGTAGCCCCGCAGGATGAGCAGCGCGAAGAGCACGAGAATGAGCGCCGCGCCGATGAAGCCCAGCTCCTCACAGCAGACGGAGAAGATGAAATCGTTGTGCTCCTCGGGCAGATAGAGGTACTTCTGCCGGCTCCCGCCGAGGCCGAGACCGCTCAGCCCGCCCGAGCCGATGGTGTACAGGGACTGCACGATCTGATAGCCCTCGTCGGAGGAGCTGGAGAAGGGATCGCGCCAGGTCATGATGCGCGTGGAGGCGTAGGGAAAGAAGGTCAGCAGCACCAGAAGCCCCGCCCCCGCCGCGCCGAAGGCCGCGGCGAACCAGCCGATGCCGACGCCGCCGAGATAGAGCATCACCGCGCCGACGGCGAGGATGATGATGGAGGCGGAGAAATGCGGCTCGAGCACCAGAAGCCCCACGATCGCACCCAAAAGCCCCAGAAAGGGCAGCAGCCCGTAACGAAAGCTGCGCATTTTGTCCCGATAGCGGCAGATGAGCACCGAGAAGGAGAGGATCACCGCGAGCTTGGCAAGCTCCGAGGGCTGCAGCGTGAGCCCCCCGATACCGAGCCAGCGGCGCGAGCCGTTGGCCCTAACCCCGATGAGGGGCACCAGCGCGAGCAGCACCAGCGTGAAGAGCAGGAAGGGAAAGGCGTAGCGCCGGTAAAAGCCCATCGGCAGCAGGGACGCAAGCCACATCGCCCCCACGCCCAGCAGCGCGAAGACGAGCTGCCGCACGAAGTAATAGGCGGCGTTGCCCCCGGTGACGCGCCCCGGGTCATAGTAGGCGCGGGGAAAGCTGGACGAGAGTACCATGATGACCCCGATGCACAAAAGCCCCAGCACCAGCAGCAGGAAGCTCAGATCCACCCTGCCTCTTACGTTCTTGCTCTCGACAGCGGAAAAGCCGGCGAGGCGGGCGCCGTCATAGCGCAAAAAACCACCTCCCCGACTTCAAAGCCAATCACAGATAACGGGCGTAGACCCCAATATAGGATATGATCGCAAAGACCAGAGATATGCCGGTAAAAAGAACAAAAAGTTCTTTCTCCTTCCACTTTTTTCCCGTCCATCCGCCCATTTCCAGATGGTGGTGGAAGGGCGCCATGCGAAAGACGCGCTTGCCGTGGCTGAGCTTGAAGTAGCCGACCTGGATGATGTCCGACAGGGTCTCGAGGATGAAGATGATGCCGAGGGTGATGAGCACCAGCGGAATGTCGTAGGCGAAGGCCAGCGCCGCGATCGCGCCGCCGAGGAAGAGCGAGCCGGTGTCGCCCATGAAGACCTTGGCGGGGTTGAAGTTGTAGACCAGAAAGCCCATCAGCCCGCCCACGAGGCCGGAGGCGAAGATGCCGAGCTGGAGGTACTGCTGCCCCCAGGTGAAGCTGAGGATCACGAAAAACAGCACGACGGGCAGCGAGGTGCCGGTGGCGAGACCGTCCACGCCGTCGGTGATGTTGACGGCGTTCACGGTGCCGACGATGACGAAGGCCGCGAAGAGAAAATACAGCCACTCGGGCATGTGGATGGTCCTGCCGGAGAAGGGGACGTAGAGGTTCGGGCGCAGATAGCCGATCTGCCGCATCAGCAGCACGAACACCAGCGCCGCCACAAGCTGCAGCAGGAACTTCGCCCGCGCGGAAAGGCCGGTGTTCTGGTGGTGGCGGATCTTCTCCCAGTCGTCCAGAAAGCCGATCAGCCCGAAGACGCAGGCGAAGAGCAGCACAAAGATGTGCACGAACTCCCCGTGCAGCATGCCCTCAAAGCCCACCGTGAGGCACACGAAGGCCACCGCGAGGATGAACATCGCCCCGCCCATCGTGGGCGTCCCCGCCTTGGACATGTGCCAGGTGGGGCCGTTTTCCTTGATCTCCTGCCTGGCCTTTTCCTTTTTCAGCCAGGGGATGTAATATTTTCCGAAGGCCGTCGAAAAACAGAAGGCCAGCACAAACGCGCAAATCAGCTTTATCGTCATGGCTCTCTCTCCATTTGTCTCTTTAGCGTCGCGGCAACGATCTCGCGCTCATCCATGTGGCGCTTGGTATGGCCGATCTCCTGATAGTCCTCATGCCCCTTGCCGGCAAGCAATATTACATCACCGGGCAGGGCATTGTCAAGTGCCCAGGCGATGGCCTCCTCCCGGTCGCAGAGGATCTTCACGGGAGCGGCGCTGTTCTCTATACCGGAAACGATCTCCCCGATGATCGCCATGGGCTCCTCGTTGCGGGGGTTGTCGCTCGTGACGATCACGAGATCGGCAAGCTCCGCCGCGATCCTGCCCATGATCGGGCGCTTGAG
>CAJOFI010000147.1 GCA_905233595.1 uncultured Oscillospiraceae bacterium
GATTTTTCGCTGATCTGTCATTATCGGGACACTTACATGGCACTTAAGGAGGAGCCATCGCTCCGATCTCATAAGCGAGATAAGCTGCTTGCCGTCGTTCCCGCTGCCTGATCCCGATCAGCTCACCTTTGCCCCTTTTGTCGGGCCGGTCTTATATGTACATCGGGTTCTCACCCTTTCTGGTTATAATATAACAGAGGGGCAGGGATTTTGCAAGATGGGATATTGTACAAATCGAACAAACACCACTTGTTAAACTTACCGAAAAACGAATACGATCCGTCAAAACGACGAAAAAAGCCTTGACAGGAAATTCAAGATCAAAGTATAATTTTATTTACTGACCACGAAGGGGATGTGAAAAAGACTCTTTTCACATCCCCTTCGTTGTCAATAGATATCCTCGTTGACACGGGTGGGGGGCTGCTCCACAATTTCGGGGTGCTGGAACATGTAGCGGAAGGCCTGGAGGAGCTGGGCGTAGTAGTGCCCGTCCACGATGCCCTCGTCCAGCACGAGCTTCGTGTCGATGTACTTGTTGTCCACGACCTGCCCCTTGCGGTTGATCTCGTACTTGTGGTACTTCGCGCCGAAGGCCACGAAGACCGGGAGCGTGCCGAAGTTATAGATGTGGTGGTACACCGGGCCGATGCGCAGGGAGCCGAGATCGGTGATGATCATGGAGCCGTGGAAGGGGCTTGCGTCCAGAATGGACTGGGGGAGCAGCCCGAAGTAATCCAGCGCGCGAACCGCCGCAAGCATGATGCGGATGATAAAGCGGGGGAAGCGCGCGAAGAAATCCGCCACGTCCTCGGTGTTGTTGTTCTCCTCGCTGGTTTTGATCTCCTCGATCTTGGCGTTCATCTTGTTGTAAACGTCGTAGATCGTGTCGTTCGGCTCAAACTTCACCTTGATTGTGGTCTCCGTGGCGTCCACACTCAGGGAGCGCTTGACCGTCATGACGACCTCAATGCTGTCGCGCGCGTAGATGCGGCGACCGACGATGAAGCGGTTGATGCCCGGCAGCATCGAAAGGCAGCGGATGTAGGCGGCGATGATAAAGTGCAGGATGCCGATGCCCTTGTAGCCCTCCACGCGCATCTGGCGCAGGCGGCGGTCGAGCGGGGTGACCTCAAAGCTCTCCTCATAGTGGATGAAGCGGTCGTTGCGCTGGGGCATGATGTAGGGGATAAACTTGGAAAAGCCCGGAAGTGAGCGGAGCAGGCGACCCTCACTGCGGTCGCCGAAGCGGCGTCTGGTCTGTGCCATGCGTAGTCCTCCTGATTTGTTGAAGCTGGTTCCTATTATATCGGAAAGGATCGCGGATTACAAGAAAAAATGAAAGGTTTTATCTTTTGCGGGAGCGGCGAATATCCTCCCCGGCGAAGGGCAGGCAGAGAAATTCCCCCGCGATGCGCGAGCTGATCTGCCCGCCGTAGTTTTTCGCGACCTGTTCATCGGAGAGGTTCGTGCTGATGATGGTCTTCCGACCGGCGACGAGGCGGGAGTTGATGAGCGTATAGAGGGCGCTGACCGACATGGGACTGACCATCTCCGTGCCGAGGTCGTCAAGGATCATCAGGTCGCAGGAGAGCATGCGCTCGACCCGGCGCCCCGCCTGCTCCTGCTCCTCGGGAGAGCGGGCGAACTTCTGCCGCTCGAAGGCGGAGAGCGCCGAGGCCGCCGTGTCGTAGCAGACCGAGCAGCCCTTTTTCGCCACCACGCGGGCGATGCAGGCGGAGAGGTAGGTCTTGCCGAGGCCGGGGTCGCCCTGCAGCAGGAGGTTCGAGGAGACGGCGGGGAAGTTCTCCGCGAATTTTTTGCAGCTTACGAGCGCGATCTCGGCAAGCTCACGCGGGACGCAGCGGCGCTTGGGGTCGAAGCTCTCGGGGTAGAGCGTGAGATCGAAGTTTTCAAAGCACTCGTCCCCGTTTCTCAGCAGCACGCCCAACTCCTTTGTCAGCTCCAGATTGTAGAGCCTGTCCAGACACTCGCAGACGCCGCTCGGGCCGTTGCCGGTGTCCTTGCACTTCGGGCAGGTGTAGATTTCATCCAGATAGTCGATCGGAAGCCCGTTTTCCGCGAGCTTCTCCGCCCGCTGTGCCTGCAGCTCCAGATTCTCCCGCTCGAGCGCGGCGATCTGCTGCGCCATGTCCGCCGGGTGCCGGATCGTAAGGCGCAGAAGCTCACGCATCTGGGAGCGCATCTCGCCGTCGATGCGCGAAAGCTCCGGGATGCGGGCGTAGCAGAGGCGAAGCCGCCTTGCGTGCTCATTCTCGTTCTCTGTCCGCCGTTTTTCCAATTCCGCTCTGGCGCGCGCCAGAAGCTGTCCGTCATAGGGCATCGTGATCCCACCTTAAATTTTGTCGATAATCCTGCGCAGCGCGTCCATATCTACGGGCTTCTGATCGCTTTTGGCGTCGCGCCGCTGGGCGGGGGCGCTGCGCCGCCCGTCCTTTTCCTCGATCTCCTTGGCCGTGTGCACGCCCTTGAGCGCGCTCGTCTGGGTCAGCGTGCGGTCGTAGGCGATGGCGACGGCGTCCTCGTGAAAGCCCATGTCCAGCCAGGAGCGGATGTATTTCTCCTCCGTGGCGGAGAGCGCCCGGTCGTATATGTTCAGCACGGCCTTGATGCGCCCGATCTCGCCCTGCCGCTCCTTGCGCGCGGCGATGTAGCTCTCGGCCTGCTCGAGCGTCAGGATCTCCTGCCGCGCCCATTCGTAGGCCGCCTTCTCGATGGCCTTGGCGCTGGGGCGGCGGCTGGTGCCGTAGCGCGCGGCGAACTGATCGGCGCAGTCGCCCAGCAGCATGAAGATCACCTCCGCGGGCAGCCCCAGATAGTCGTAGACACCGAAGAGCACCCGCATGTCGTTGCTCGAGAGGTTGTGCCCGATCACGCGCGCGCCCTCGGCGAGGATCGCGGAAAAGGCGGGATCCTCCTGCCCCCGGCGCGTCAGATCGGCCGCCGGGTACTGCGGCAGCTCCTCCTCCGGGTCGAGCGGGGGCTTCACGGCCGGGCGCGGCCTTGCGCTCTCGTCCAATAGCCCCATGCGCTGCAGCTTTTCCTCCGCCTCCGCGATCTCGCGCATCGTGCGGCAGAGCGCCGCCGCCGCCTGCTCCGCGTCCCGGCTCCCGCTCTGCAGCCAGTGGAGGTACAGCAGCGCCACGTCCCCGTCATGGGCGGCGATGAGCTTGCTGAGCGCGTGGGAGCTGATGGTTTTTTCTGCCTTGCGTTCCTGCATCTTCTTCTCTGAGCCTCAAGATTCAAAAATTATTTACAAGCAAAGCTATTATAGCATCAAAATTGACTTGTCGCAAGGGGGAGCCTTGTGTTATAATACCCTGTAACATTGCATTTCTGTGCCCGGAGGGGCGCGGGAGAAAAAGGAGCAAAGACATGATAGAACTGCTCTCGCCGGCGGGGTCGCCCGAGGCGGTCATAGCCGCCGTGCAGAACGGGGCGGACGCCGTATATCTCGGCATGGGCGATTTCAATGCCCGGCGCGGCGCCAAGAATTTTTCCGATGAGGAGTTTGAAAAGGCCGTGCGCTACTGCCGCATCCGCGGCTGCAAGGTCTACGTGACGCTCAACACCCTGGTGAATGACCGCGAGGTGGAGGGCGCCGTGAAGGCGGCGGGGCTGGCCTCCGACCTGGGGGCGGACGGCATCATCATCCAGGATCTGGGGCTTATCAAGGCGATCCGCAGGGCGCTGCCCGACATCCCGCTGCACGCGAGCACGCAGATGAGCCTGCACAATCTGGCCGGCGTCCAGGCGGCGGCGGAGCTGGGGCTTACCCGCGCGGTGCTGGCGCGGGAGCTGAGCCTGGAGCAGATCCGCTACATCACGAGCCGCGCCGGCATCGAGACGGAGGTCTTCGTGCACGGGGCGCTCTGCTTCTGCCATTCGGGGCAGTGCTATATGTCCGCCATGATCGGGCGGCGCAGCGGCAACCGGGGCATGTGCGCCCAGCCCTGCCGGATGCCCTACCGCCTCACGGGCAGCAACGACGAGCACCCGCTCTCCCTCAAGGATGCGCATGAAGCGGCCGGAATATACCGCCATCGTCACGAGCGTCTATTCCAAGGCACTCCGGGAGCACCGCCAGCCCACGAAGGAGGAGCTGCAGCTTCTGGAGCAGGCTTTCTCCCGCCAGGGCTTCACCCAGGGCTACTTCACGGGCGACAAGCAGGATATGCTGGGCACCCGCGACGACGCCGACCGCGCGGAGGAGGCGATCTTCACCACCGCGCGCAAGGCCTATTCCGACGGGGAGCTGCGGCGCGTGCCGGTGCATTTTTACACGGTGGCGGAGAAGGGCGTGCCCATCCGCGCCATCGCCTTTGACGACGAGGGGCACAAGGCCGTCACCTACGGCGCCATTCCCGAGCGCGCCAAGCGCCAGGGACTGAGCGACGCCTACCTGACCGAGCAGATGTTCAAGACCGGCGGCACGCCTTACAACGTGGTGGAGAACCGCGCGAAGGCCGACCGGGGGCTCTTTCTGCCCGCCGCGGAGATCAACCGCCTGCGCCGGGAGCTTGTGAACCAGCGCGCACGGGGCGATCCCCGCCCCGCCGCAGAACCGCACACCCCTGGGCGACCCCAAGATCATCTTCCAGGTGCGCACGGCCGAGCAGCTCACGCCGGAGCTTGCCGAGCTCAAGCCCGATTATCTCTACGCCCCCGCCGCGCTGATGGCGGAGCGCTACGAGCTGCTGCTGCCCTTCGTGAACGCGGGCGCGGTGCCGGTGGCGGTGCTGCCGCGCGTGGTCACGGACGAGGAGGCGAGACCCCTTTTCGCGACGCTGCAGCGGCTCTTCGACCTCGGCGTGAACGAGGCACTGACCGGCAACCTCGGCCAGATCGTGCTGGCGCGGGCGGCGTCGCTCAAGCTGCGCGGCGATTTCGGGCTCAACGCCTTCAACTCCCATACCATGTCCGTGCTGGAGGAGGCGGGCTTCCTCTCCGCGACGGCCTCCTTTGAGCTGCGCCTGAGCCAGATTCGCGACATGGCCAAGCCCATCGACACCGAGGCCATCATCTACGGGCGTCTGCCGGTGATGGTGTCCGAGCAGAACCTGCTGAAAACCGCCTCCGGGCGCACGAACGCGCTTCCGGCGGAGCTTTCCGACCGCATGGGCTCTGTCTTCCCGGTGGTGAGCGAGCCGGGCGAGCGCACAGTGATCTACAACGCGCACAAGCTCTACCTCGCCGATAAGAAGGAGGATCTCTACGCTGCGGGGCTCTGGGGTCTGCGGCTGATGTTCTCCACCGAAAGCGCGCGCGAATGCGTGGAGGTCGCCAAGGGGCACCTGGGCTATTCCGATTACCGCCCGAACGTGCTGACAAGAGGACTGTACTATCGGGGCGTGGAATAAATGGAAAACAGTGAAAAGAGAATGGTGAAAAGTGAATAGTTCCTAAGGTGTTCCCTTCGGGAACAGATTATAATGAGGAACTGTTCCGAAATAACTTGTGCAATCTGACTTGCCTTTTTCACCTGTAGCTTCGTTGTCAAATCTTGAAATACACAAAGTATTCCTGCGATTTTCTATTTCTGCACGGTTCCTGAGTCGCGAAGCGACACCATAACTAGTCATAATTCACTATTTACTTTTTGGTATTAAGTGAGAGGGAATATGAATTTTATTCTTGCCTCCGGCTCTCCTCGGCGGAAGGAGCTGATGGAGATGCTGGGCGTGAACAATCTGAAGATCCTCCCCGCGAAGGGGGAGGAAAAGCCGCCCGCCGGGGCGCAGCCGGAGGAGCTGGTGATGGCGCTGGCCGCCGCGAAGGCGGAGGAGGTCGCACCGCAGGCCGGGGAAAACGACGTCGTCGTCGCGGCGGATACCATTGTCTGGTTCGAGGGCGAGGCCTTCGGCAAGCCCCACAGCAAGGAGCAGGCACGGCAGATGCTGCGCCGTCTCTCGGGGAACACCCACCACGTCTATACCGGCGTTGCGGTGCTGCGCGGCGGCGTGGAGCGCCTGGGCTATGAGTGCACGGCCGTGCATTTCCGGGATGTCTCCGACGAGGAGATCGAGCGCTATATCCACAGCGGCGAGCCGATGGACAAGGCCGGCGCCTACGGGGCGCAGGGGCTGGGCGCGCTCTTCGTGCGCGGCATCGAGGGCGACTTTTTTAACGTGATGGGTCTGCCGCTGTGCAGGCTGGACGCAATGCTGAAAGAGCAGGGAGTTGGACTTCTTTGAAAGACTATTTGCGCAAAAACGGGATACGGATCGCGGTGATCGTGCTGGCCGTCACGCTGCTGATCGGCGTGGGGAACGCCGCGCGCGGCGGGCAGATCAGCGTCCTGCACAACGCGACCGGCGTGCTGACCGCGCCGATGCAGAAGGTGCTGAGCTCCACCGTCAACCTATTCAACAGCATCTACGGCTATCTGTATAAGTACGATTCGCTGATGGCGGAGAACGAATCGCTGCGCGCGCAGTTAGCGGACGCGCAGAAGTCCGCGCGCGACGGCATCGAGGCCTCGGAGGAGAACGTGCGCCTGCGCGAGGCGCTCTATCTGCGCCAGAAGCACACGGACTATTTCCTCGAATCGGCGAAGGTGGTGCTCTGGTCGTCCTCCAACTGGTCGTCCTCCTTTACGATCAGCAAGGGCGCAAGCCACGGCATCGAGCTGCACGACCCGGTTATCACCGAGTACGGCGCGCTCGTCGGGCAGGTGACCGAGCTCGGCGCGACCTGGGCGACGGTCAGCACCCTCATCGACGTGGACATGAGCGTCGGCGCCTACGTCGGCTCCAACGGCAGCTCCGGCATGGTGGTGGGCGAGTACGCCCTGATGCGCGAGAAGACGGCGAAGCTCACCTTCCTCGCCGACGGGGCGCAGATCTTCGCCGGGGACGAGGTGCTGACCTCCGGCTCCGGCGGCGCGTTCCCGGCGGGGCTCGTCATCGGCACGCTCACCAGCGTCCAGCAGGAGGCCGGCGGGCAGATCGAATACGGCATCGTCACCCCCCAGTGCGACCTTGACGCACTGGTGCAGGTCTTCATCATCAAGGACTTTCAGGTGGTGGAGTGACAGTGAAGGAGCTCAGGGATATGATCGCGCGGGAGCTTCTGTCCCGCGTGAAGCTGAAAAAAACGCTGCAATACGCGCTCTACCTCTTCCTCGCGCTGCTGACGCAGAATATGCTGCTGACCCAGCTTCGCGTCGCGGGGGTCTGCCCGATGATCCTGCCCGCGGTCGCGGTGGCGGTGGGCATGTTTGAGGGCGCGTCCTGGGGCGCGGTGCTGAGCCTCGTCCTCGGCATCTTCGCGGATATGGCTTTCGTGGAGAATACCATCCTCTTCACGCTGCTCTTCCCGATGCTGGCCTTCGCCTCGGGCTTTATCTCCACCTATTTCATCAACCGCCGCTTCTTCGCCTTCATGGGCGCGGCGCTGCTTGGGCTGCTCGTCACGGCGCTCACGCAGATGCTGCACACCGTCGCGGTGGACAGCTTCGCGGTCGTCATGTTCCGCACGGTGGCGCTGCAGACGCTTCTGTCGCTGCCCTTCGCCGTGCTGGCCTATCTGCCGCCCGCGAGATGGATAAGCTGACGGTTTTATCGCACAAAACACGCGGGGTCGCGCCTCATTTGTTCGGCGCAAAGCCCCGTCAAAAACGAACTGCAATTTGCTTTTCACGCTGCGGCGCGAAAAGTCAGAGCGAAGCTCCCCTCTGAGCCCCCCCGAGCTGCGGGGCGGACGGAACAGATACGATCGTTTTCAAAACTCCGTTTTCAGAAAGGCAAGGCATGAGCAGAAAGTTGGTTAGCCCCAGCCGGATCGCCGGCATGGCGGTGTTTTTGATCGTGATCCTCTCGATCTTTATGGTGAGGCTCTACAACCTACAGATCGTCGAGGGCGAAAAATACTATAACCAGGCCAGCGCCATCAGCGAAACCCAGCGAGCCGTCACCGCCGCGCGCGGCAACATCCTCGACCGCTACGGGCGCGTGCTGGTGAGCAACAAGGAATGCTACAACCTCAAGATCGACGTGACCAAGCTCTTCTCCAATGAGGATCCCAACGCCACCATCCTCCAGCTCGTGAAGATGGTGCAGAGCTTTGGCGACTCCTATACGGACGATCTGCCCATCAGCATGGAGCCGCCCTTCACCTACGACGAGAACATGACGGAGATCCAGCGCACCATGCTCAACGCCTATTTCAAGGACAAGGGCAAGGCGCTGCCGGAAAACCCCACGGCGGTGGAGCTTTTGAGCTATATGCGCACCCGCTACGAAATCGACAACAGCTACAGCTCCGAGGAGATGCGCATGATCGCCGGCGTGCGCTATTCGATCAACGTGCGCTACGCGGTCAACACGGCGGAGTATATGTTCGTCGAGGACGCGAGCATGGAGCTTATTTCCTCCATCATGGAGAATAAGCTCTCCGGCATCGAGGTCGAGCGCGCCTTCATGCGCGATTACGGCACGCCCTACGCCGCCCATCTGCTGGGCTACGTCGGCTTGATGACGCAGGAGGAGTTCGAGCGCTACTCCCTGCTCGACTACGCAAACGACGCGGTCGTCGGCAAGGACGGCATCGAATACGCCTTTGAGACCGACCTGCACGGCAAGGACGGGGAAGTGATCGAGTACCGCAACGCATCCGGCACCAT
>CAJOFI010000148.1:0-3153 GCA_905233595.1 uncultured Oscillospiraceae bacterium
CTCGCGGCGAAGTTCCCCTACCTCAAGATCTCCGGCGGCATGTACAGCTCCATGCAGCTTGAGAACATTCCCCTGGAGATGGACGGCTGGAAGGTCTATTGCCGTTACAGCAACAGCGACGGCTATGCCGACACCAACCGCGCCACCATCAGCGTCTCCGCCAAGGGCACGGTGGACGCCTCCAAGCTGCCCGTCGTGACCAAGAGCCCCACGAGCGAGACCGTGAACGCGGGCGGCTCGGCCTGGTTCATCGCCAAGTACAAGAACGCCACCTGGGCGGTCTGGCACTTTGTCAGCCCCGACGGGCAGACCGATCTGAGCTACAAGGACGCAGCGACCAAGTTCCCCACCCTCAAGATCGTCAACGGCGACAAGAGCAACCTCCAGCTTCAGAACATCCCCACCGATCTCAACGGCTGGAAGGTCTACTGCGCCTACACCAATAACTTCGGCACGGTGAACACCGAGTCGGCCACCATCACCGTCAGCGGCGGCAGCGGCGCCCCCGCGAATACGAGCGGCAACGCCACCGTCGTCCCCGCCGCCACGACCGCGCCCAGCTCCTCCTCGAGCGTGGACTACTCCGGCAGCTACCAGGACGAGGTGAGCCAGCGCGCCACCATGCAGATCAGCGGCAGCCCCTCGGAGTACACCGTCAAGATCCACTGGGCCGGCTCCGCCAGCGAGGCCGCTGAATGGAGCTTCCGCGGCGTCTTCGACACCGACGGCATCCTGCGCTATTCCGGCGGCGTGAAGACCATCACCAAGATGGACGATAACGGCAGCGGCACCATCACCACCGAATACAGTGACGGCAGCGGCAAGCTGCTGATCTCCAGCGACAGCAAGATCCACTGGATCGACGATAAGGCGCACGAGGACAACAACGCCATCTTCGTCAAGGGCTGATTACAAACCGGGGCTGTGAAAAACTTCGTTTTTCACAGCCCCTTATTTGTCGCTACGGCGCAGGAGGCGCGGCCTCAGAACGCGCAGCCAGTAGAACTCGACGCGCTTCAGGGCGAGGTCATAGAGCAGCATGACGAGCACGAGCGCGGCGAAGAAGACGGCGGCCATGAGCCGCGTGAAATCCCCGAAATCCGCCAGCAGCTCGGTGAGGCGGAAGACCCACAGCAAAAGCGCGTACATCGCCCCGAGGCTGAGCGCGAAGAAGCCGAGCTTCGCAAACGGCCGCAGCGGCGCGCGGATCGCGTCCAGGCGGCGGCGCAATATCGGGTAATAGCCCACGAAGAGGTAGAAAAACGCGGCCTCGCGGTCGATGCTCAGCAACAGCGAGAGCGCCGCCGTGACCGCCCAGGTCATCCACGCCCAGCGCCTGCCCCGCTCGCTCATCACGGGCAGCAGCAGCACCGAGGCGACGAGGGGGCTGCAATAGGTCGCGACGGGGATCAGCCCGCCCGCCGCCATCAGAACGGCGCCCAGCGCCGCCATCAGCGCGCAGAAGGCGACGGCGCGGCTCTGCTCGGAGAGGGCTTTCATGCGCGCCTGAGCCTCGGCAGCCAGTAGCTCTTGCCGAAGACCAGGATCTCCGCGAGCAGGCACATCGGCAGCGCAGCCAGCACGTCAACGGCCGAATGCTGCTTGACGGCGCAGACCGTGTAGGCGATCAGCGCGGTGAAGAGCCAGAGCGCCGCCTTCCCCCAGGCGGGGAAGCGCGCGTCCTTCTGCGCGGTAGCGGCGACGGCGATGCTGTACCCCACGTGCAGCGAGGGGCAGACGCCCGTGGGCGTATCGAAAGCGTAGATAAAGCCCATGACCCAGGTGAGCAGGTTGTCGCGGGCGAAGCTTTCGGGTCTCAGATCCTGTCGGCTCGGCCAGATGACGTAAACCGCCATCGCCACGACCTGCGTGACGATGAGAAAGCGCTGAAGATTTCTGAAGCCCTCGACGTTATACAGGAAGCTGTACAGCAGCGCGCCGAAGACCACGAAGAACCATGCCACGTAGAAGATCGCGAAGAACTCGTTGAAGGGGATCAGATCGTCCAGAACGCTGTGCACCGCATGGCAGCGCTCCGGCGGGATCAGGTTCTCAGTGATGAAGTACATCGCGAAATAGACGATCCAGCCCGCGAGCAGCTTTACGTGGGAAAAGCGCGGCTCGTTTATGCGGGAAAAGCGGAATTCGCGGTAATCAACAACAGGTTTTTTCATTGGTATAGACCTCGTAGGGGATATTTTTGGGGTAATCGCGTTTGCGGATGTTGCGGTAAGGGACGACCGTGTGCTCCGGCAGGGAGCAGGCCAGCTCCACGATGCCGTCGTGCAGCGCCTCGCAGATGCGCGCGCGCTCCTCGGCGATGGGCGCCGTGGGGTCAAAGCGGATGGGCTCGCCGAAATACAGCGTTTTGCGCTTCGGCGCGACATAGAGCGGCACAAAGCAGAGCGCCGTGCCCGTCTTCTTATAATAGAAGCGGGCGAGATCGACGAATTTGTCCTGAAAGGCGTAGAGGATGTTGTCGCGCCGCTCGTTCTTCTCCGGGAAGATGACGATGCTGCTGCCCGCGCGCAGGCTCTCGATCGAGAGGCGATAGGTGCTGATGAGCCGCGTGTCGTGATAGACCGGGATCGTGTGCGCGTTATTGAACACGCAGACCGCAAGCGGCGTGATGAGGCGGCTCAGGATGCGGAAGAACCAGTGCGTCCAGCGCGGCTTGAACGACCAGAAATCCGTAAAGGCATAGTCCGCCACCTCGTCCCAGTGCATCATCTGCCCGGCGCACCAGATCTCCCGCTTTCCCGGAAGATAGAGCTCCGCCGCGACGGGGCCGTAGGTCTGGCTGTGGTTGCCGACGATGACGCAGGGCTCCTCCGGCAGCTTCTCCGCCCCCTCCAGCCGGAAGTGCGGCATGAACAGCCGGATAAAAAAGCGTATGATGCGGTATAGCAGCGATGTTTTTTTCTCTTCCATACTCTCCCTCCCAAAAACGCGGGGAGTATTATAGCACAATTTCCGAAAAAAATCTTTACCTTTTTTGAAATAATATCCGGGCTTGTCAAGCGCGTTCCGCCTGTGCTATGATGAAAAAAAACGAGTAACTGTTCAGTCGCCCCGCAATTAGGGGGAGTTCAGAGGGGGAACGCCTCTGATTTTTCGCCTCGGAAGGCGAAAAAGAAATTAAAATCCGTTTTT
>CAJOFI010000148.1:3161-5737 GCA_905233595.1 uncultured Oscillospiraceae bacterium
CCTCGCGCCGACCAAAGCGGGCCTAAGCCCGCTGCGATAAGCGCGAGTGTCCCTCTAACTGTTCAGTCCCCATCAAGGGGACTGAACAGTTACAAAAACGAAACGGGAGAGAAACGGCATGGCGCGATCGACCAATCAGAAGCTCAAGCCCCTGTACCTGCTGCAATATCTGCTGCGGCAGAGCGACGAGGCGCACCCCGTCACCGTGGCGGATATGATCGAGGAGCTGGCAAAGCACGGTATCTCCGCCGAGCGCAAAAGCGTCTACGACGATCTCGAGGCGCTGCACAGCTTTGGGGTGGACGTGGTGCAGCTTCGCGGAAGGCAGCCCGGCTACTACGTCGGGCGGCGGGACTTTGAGGTGGCGGAGCTCAAGCTGCTGGTGGACAGCATCCAGGGCTCGAAGTTCATCACGGAGAAAAAGACCCTCGCCCTCATCCGCAAGCTCGAGGGGCTTGCGAGCGTGCACGACGCGCGGCTGCTGGAGCGCCAGGTCTTCGTGCGCAACCGGGTCAAGAGCATGAACGAGAGCGTCTATTACAACGTAGACGAGATCTCCAACGCCATAAACCGCGACCGGCAGATCCGCTTCCGCTATTTCGAGTTCACCGTGGAGAAGGAGCGGCACTTCCGCCGGGACGGCGCGTTTTACGTGCTCAGCCCCTTCGCGCTCATGTGGGACGACGAGAACTACTACATGCTCGCCTGGGACGAGGCCGAGGCGCGTATGAAGCATTTCCGCGTGGACAAGATGAACCGCATCGAGACCATCGAGCAGGAGCGGCAGGGCAAGGCGGCCTTTGAGAAGGTGGACATGTCCGCCTACTCCAAGAAGGTCTTCGGCATGTTCACCGGGCAGGAGAGCCGCGTGAAGCTGCGCTTTGTCAACCATCTCGCCGGTGCGGTGATCGACCGCTTCGGCAAGGACGCGCTGCTCCTGCCCGACGGGAAGGAGCACTTCACCGTGAGCGTGGACGTGGCGGTCAGTCCCCTCTTCTTCGCCTGGGTCTTCGGCTTCGGCACGGACGTAGAGATCCTCGCCCCGGAAGCGCTTCGCCGCGAGGCGCGCGACACGGCGCGCAAGATCGCGGAAATGTACGAATAACCCTCTCAAAAGATAAGGAACCGCGCCCGGTGGGCGTTTTCAGAGGCGATATACGAAATCGGCGCTCCGCATTCTTGCAGAGCGCCGATCGTTCTGAACGGGCGATGATGCCGCCGGAAAGCTTCCGCCGCGTTTTGGAGGCGCTATTCCTCCGCGTCCTCGGGCTTGATGACGACGCGCTTGCCGCGAATTTGCAGCCTGCCCGCGCAGTAGAGCGAGACGGCGCGGCTGAGCAGCTTCCACTCGCACTCCTGCGTGACGCGCTGGGCGAGGCTCTCCGGCGTGTCCTCGGGCCTGACCTCCACGGCCTTCTGCAGGATGATGCCGCCCACGCCGCCGTCGCCGTCGGCAAAATAGGCCGTCGCGCCCGTGACCTTCACGCCCCGCTCGAGAACCGCGCGGTGCACGTCCCCCTCCTGGCCGTCGAAGGCGGGGTAGAGATAGGGCACGGTGCCGATCATGCGGCTTCGGAACTGATAGGGGATCACGCCGAGGGGGCGACCGTAGCCCGCGAGAACGACAAGCTCAATGTCCATATCCTTGAGCTTGTTGGCGACCGCCATGGAGTGGCCCACATAGGCCGGAATACCGGCGTTCAGCGCGCGCTTCATGGCATAAGCGTCCCGCTGGGGGCAGATGACCGCCACCAGCTCGATATTCGGTATCTCTTTGAAATACATGGCGTCCAGAACCGCCTGAAGCTGGGAACCCTCCCCGGACGCGAGAACCGCCGCTCTTACCATTGCTTTCTCCTCAAAATCGGAATATAATAATAGAGTTAACAGTGAAAAGTTTTGGTGCCCCCTTCGGGGAGCGAGCCTCATTCTTTTCGCTCTTGCGCAGTGAACATACGTACACCTGTATATTATACTTGATTCGATGCATACGGTCAAGAAAATCCGAAATTTGTTCAGAAATTCGACAAAAGGGAGACAAAAGCATGACAGAAATATACCTGATCCGCCATGCGCAGGCCGAGGGCAACCGCTGGCACATGATGCAGGGGCACTGGGACGGCGATCTGACCGCGCTGGGGCGGCGTCAGCTTGAGGATCTGGCGGCGCGTTTTCGCGCGCTGCCCCTCGATGCCGTCTGCGCAAGCGACCTCAGGCGCGCCGTGCTCACGGCGGAGGCGGCCGCGCGCGGGAAGGGGCTTTCGGTGCAAAAGCTTCCGGCGCTGCGGGAGATCAACGTCGGCCCCTGGGAGGGGCGCTTCTTCGGCGACTTGCAGCATGAGCAGCCCGAGGCCATCGCCCGCTTCATCGGCGACCCCGACCACTGGTTCCTCGAGGGCGCGGAGCGCTATGCCGACGTGACGGCGCGCGCCTACCCCGCGCTGGAGGAGCTCGCGCGGGAATACGAGGGGCGGACGATCGCCGTCGTGAGCCACGGCATCACGATCCGCTGCCTGCTCGCGCGCATCCTCGGCATCACGATCCGGGAGACGCGGCAGCTCCCCGTCGCGGGCAAC
>CAJOFI010000149.1:0-1095 GCA_905233595.1 uncultured Oscillospiraceae bacterium
CTCCGGTATCCACCGGCTTTTGAGCCACATGGAGGAGATCATGAGCGCCCGGGTCATCGTCGCGGTGGCGGGGATGGAGGGGGCGCTGCCCTCGGTGATCGGCGGCCTTGCCGATTGCCCGGTGATCGCCGTCCCCACCAGCGTCGGCTACGGCGCGAGCCTCGGCGGTATCGCGGCGCTTCTGAGCATGCTCAACTCCTGCGCGAGCGGCGTCTCCGTCGTGAACATCGACAACGGCTTCGGCGCGGGCTACATGGCCTCGATGATCAACCACCTGGACTGATATGACCTTACAGGACTTTTTCAGCCAAAACCCCCGCTGCGCGCTGGCCTTTTCGGGCGGGGTGGATTCGGCCTATCTGCTGTACGCGGGGCTGCGCCTCGGCGCGGAGATACGCCCCTACTACGTCAAGAGCCAGTTCCAGCCTGCGTTTGAGTACCGCGACGCGCTGCGCCTCTGCGAGAGCCTGGGCGTGACGCCGACGGTGCTGCCCCTGGACGCGCTTTGCGTGGACGCGGTGCGCGCAAACGGCGCGGATCGCTGCTACCACTGCAAGATAAATATTATGTCAACCATCCTCGCCCGCGCGAAGCAGGACAGCTTTTCGCTCCTGCTCGACGGCAGCAACGCCTCGGACGATTCCGGCGACCGCCCCGGGATGCNGGCAAAGCCGGAGATTCGCAGGCTCTCGCGCGAGGCGGGGCTTTTCACCTGGGACAAGCCCGCCTACGCCTGCCTCGCGACCCGCGTCAGGACGGGGGAGGCGATCACAAACGAGCGCCTTGCCGCCATCGAACGCAGTGAGGACTGGCTCTTTGCGCGCGGCTACACGGATTTTCGCGTCCGCACGGCGGGGGATACGGCGCTTTTGCAGGTTCCCGCGCCCCAGCTTGCGCGCGCGAGGGCGGAGCTGCCCGCGATCCGCCGCCAGCTCTCGGCGGATTTTTCCAGCATCGAACTTGACCCGGAGGGGAGAAAAACAGCCTTATGAAGACCTTGTATCTGGATTGCGGCATGGGCGCGGCGGGCGATATGCTCACGGCGGCGCTGCTGGAGCTGCACCCTGAACCCGAAGCCTTTCTTGAACGCCTGAA
>CAJOFI010000149.1:1101-6011 GCA_905233595.1 uncultured Oscillospiraceae bacterium
ACGAGAAATGCGGTCTGCGCGGAACGCACGTCACCGTGCGCATCGAGGGCGACGAGGAGGGCGAGACGCCGCATCACCATCACCACCACACGAGCGTGCGGGAGATGCGCGAGCGGATCGAGCGCCTCGCCGTTCCGGAGCGCGTGAAGGCGGACGCGCGCGCGGTGTTTGACGCGATCGCCGAGGCCGAGAGCGCCGTGCACGGGGAGAAGGTGGAGAACGTCCATCTGCACGAGGTCGGCTCCTGGGACGCGCTGGCGGATGTTCTGGCGGTCTGCTGGCTGATGGATGAACTGGAACCCGATCAGATCCTCGCATCCCCGGTGCACGTGGGGAGCGGGATGGTCAAATGCGCCCACGGGCTGCTGCCGGTTCCCGCCCCGGCGACGGAACGGCTGCTGCGGGGCATCCCCATCTATCAGGGGGAGCTGCGCGGCGAGCTCTGCACCCCCACGGGCGCGGCGCTGCTGCGGCATTACGCGCGGGACTTTGTCCCCATGCCGAGGCTTCGCGTGGAAAAGTGCGGCTTTGGCACCGGAAAAAAGGACTTTCCGGCGGCAAACGGTCTGCGCGCCCTCTGGGGCGAGACCGAGGAGGCGGGCGAGCGGGTGCTGGAGCTCGTGTGCAACCTCGACGACATGAGCGGGGAGGCCGTCGGTTTTGCGATGGAGCGGCTGCTGGACGCCGGGGCGCTGGACGTTACCACCACGCCCATCGGCATGAAGAAGTCCAGACCTGGAATTATGTTAACCTGTATGTGCCGCGCGGAGCAGCGGGACATGATGCTGCGCCTGCTGTTTCGGCACACGACGACGCTGGGCGTGCGGGAATACGCCTGCGCGCGCTACACGCTCTCGAGAAGCATGAGAAGCGAGGAGACGCCATACGGCGCCCTGCGCGTGAAGCGCGCCGAGGGCTGGGGCGTCCGTCGCGAGAAGCCGGAGTATGAAGACTTAGCGAAAATCGCCCGCAAGCAGGACATCTCCCTGCGCGAAGCGGCGGAAGCAGTTTTGAGCCGTGAGTTTTGAGTTTTGAGGAAAACGCCCCCAGATGGGGGCGTTTTTTGGATTATAGGAGCATCGTAATCACCCCGCCGAGGAGCAGCGCTGCGAGGTAGAGCAGCTCAGTTATGTTCTGCATGCCGGTGCTGGTGGTGACGTTTTCGTTTTTCATGTGTGTGTCCTCCCTGTTTTCTCTTGATGGTTCCAGTATACATAATCCGGTGTCCCATAGAACGGACTTTCAAGCCGTGCTTGCAAGAAAAAGGGCGAGAGGATATAATGGAGAAAAAACGATCCGGGAGAACGCTATGCCGAATATCATTGAAATCACCGATTTTGCAGCGCCCGAGCTGGACGTGTACGCCCGGCTCACCGAGGGGCAGCTCAAGTGCCGCGCCGATCTCACGAAGGGGCTTTTCATCGCCGAGAGCCCGAACGTGATCCTCCGGGCGCTGGACGGGGGCTATGAGCCGGTGTCCCTGCTGATGGAGCGCAAGCACGTCGAGGGGCAGGCGAAGGAGGTCGTCGCGCGCTGCGGGGACGTTCCGCTCTACACCGCCCCGCTTGCGGTGCTGACAGAGCTGACGGGCTTTCCGCTCACAAGGGGGGTTCTGTGCGCGATGCGGCGCCGCCCGATCCCGACGGTGGAGGAGGTGCTGCGCGGCGCAAGGCGGATCGCGGTGCTCGAGAACATTATGAACCCCACCAACGTGGGGGCGATCTTCCGTTCCGCCGCCGCGCTGGGCATGGACGCGGTGCTGCTCACTCCGGCCTGCAGCGATCCCCTCTACCGCCGCGCGGTGCGCGTGAGCATGGGGACGGTGTTTCAGATCCCCTGGGCGCAGATCGGGCAGGAGCTGAGCGACTGGCCGCACCCGGGGCTGGAGCTCCTGCGCGGCCTCGGCTTCAAGACCGCCGCGATGGCGCTGCGGGACGACTCGGTCTCCATCGACGATCCCGCGCTCATGGCGGAGGAGAAGCTCGCCGTCGTCCTCGGCACCGAGGGGGAGGGGCTGGCCGACGGCACGATCGCCGACTGCGACTACACCGTGCGTATCCCGATGTTCCACGGGGTGGACTCGCTGAACGTCGCGGCGGCGAGCGCCGTGGCCTTCTGGCAGCTCAGCGGGAGGCGGGCGGTATGAGCGTCTGCCCGGACTTCTACGGGCGCTTTGCCTGCCGCGCGGGAGCCTGCCGGCACTCCTGCTGCCGTGGCTGGGAGATCGACGTGGACGAGCAGAGCGCCGCGCTCTACGAGGCGCTGCCCGGGGCGCTGGGCGAGAGGCTGCGCCATAGCCTTACGCGCGGCGAAGAGGGCGCGCATTTTGCCCTGACCGCGGACGGGCGCTGCCCCTTCCTGCGCGTAGACGGGCTGTGCGAGCTCATCTGCGCGCTGGGCGAGGAGGCGCTCTGTGACATCTGCGCCCTGCACCCGCGCTTTTACTCCGACGTGGGGGAGACGGAGCTATGCGGCCTGGGGCTGAGCTGCGAGGCGGTCTGCGCCCTGCTGCTCGAGACGGAAGCGCCGCTGGGCTTTCTGGATGAGGAGAGCGGGGAGCGCTTTGCGCTTTCGGGGCTGCTCGCGCGCCTCGGCTATTCGGCAAAGGAAGAGGCGCTGCGCTATCACGCCGAGAAGCCCACGGAGGCTTTTCTCGACCGCCTTGCGCGGACGGAGGCCATCGACGCGTACTGGCCCCAAGAGCTTGCGGCGCTGCGCGCGGCGCTTCCGGGGCTGACGATGCCGGAGGGCGCGCGCTATGACCGCGTCCTGCAATACCTCCTCTACCGCCAGCTCGAGCGGGCGGAGGACTGGGGGCTGGATGCGCTCTTGCGCTACGCCCGGGAGAGCACGGCCTTCATCGCGGCGCAGGACGCGCTCGAGGGCTTTGACCCGGAGCATCTCCGCCGCTATTCGGAACAGATCGAATACAGCACCGAGAATGTGGAGATCCTCGTTTAGCGCCTGGGAGAGCGAGCGCTTATCGCCTAATGCCTATTGCCTAATGCCTGACAAAAGGGCGGCTAACAGCCGCCCTTTTGTTATTGAGAACTGTGCAGAAATAAATTGTGCAAAGATGGCGTAGGATTTTTCGCCTGTAGCGAGGCGGAAAATCGCAGGAATACTTTGTGTATTTCAAGATTTGAGGATGATCGCGTCGAGCTCCGCGATGGCTTTGTTGAGATCGTCGCTTACGATGCGCGCGTCGGCGAAGGTGGAGAGGGCGCGCTGCTTTTCGGCGGTCTCGAGGCGGACGGAGAGCTCAACGGGGCTGCGCGCGATGGCCTCATAGCGCGCATAAAGCACGTCGGCACTCGGCTCGATATAGACGCAGACCGCCTCGGGCATGTTCGCCTTGATCTGCGCCGCCCGCTCGACCTCGAGACTCAGCAGCACGTTCTGCCCCGCGTTCAGCTTCTCCTCCACGAGCGCGCGGGAGGTGCCGTAGTCGTTCCCGGCAAACGTGGTGCACTCAAGCATCCCGCCCGCTTCCTTCAGCGCCTTCCAGCCGTCGAGATCGTAGAAGAAAAAGCCCACGCCGTCCACTTCGCCCTTTTTCATCTTGCGGGCGGTGATGGGCGTCACGGCGGACACGTCCCCGCGCTTCTGGAACACGGCGGCCACGATATCGGAGATCCCCGCGCCCGACGGCCCGGAGACGACGTACAGTTTCTTGCTCATGGATACAGCTCCTTGTTTTTTCAGTTTCTGCCCCTATGATACTAAAATCGAACCATGATTGCAAGCCTCAAAACGCAAAACTCACGACTCAAACCATTCACCGGATGCGCTTTGCGCATCCGGTGAATGGCTTACATAATGGGGATCTTGATCTTGAGATCGGTCAGCGGCCAGGAGGAGCAGGCGTGGAACCAGCCCATCTCCTTGTCCATGCGCCGTCTGCCGTCGCCGATGGGGGAGACGAAGATCTCACCCTCGAGCAGATGGCTGCGGCAGAAGCCGCACTCGCCGTTGCGGCAGTGGGTGTCGATGGCGATGCCGGAGCGCTCGAGCGCGACCGCCACGGGCTCGGAGGCCTTCGCCTCGATCACGTCCTCGTGGATGCCGCGCAGGACGGTGATCTTGAAGGTCTTCGTCTCGGTGCCCTTGGGGTAGCCGGGCAGGGTGGAGACGTCGGCGGGGTTGTTCACCACGTCGTGGCGGAAGCGGCGCACGGGTACGCCCATCTCGTCGAGCGCCTTCTTGACAAAGCGGAACATGGGCAGCGGCCCGCAGAACATATAGGTGCAGTCGGGAGTGGAGTATTTCTCAATGATCTCGCGGGTGATGAAGCCCTTCTCGCCGTCCCAGTCCGGCTCGTCGGAGAGGACGTGCACGACCTTCACATCCGGGCACAGCTTCTCGAGCTCGTCGAGCTCCTTCTTGAGCACGATGTCGTTGGCCTTCACGGAGCCGTAGAGGATCGTGAGCCTGCAGCCCTTCAGCTTGCCGAAGGCGATCTCCTTGGCCATGGAATGGAAGGGCGTGATGCCCGAGCCGCCCGCGAGCGCGACGATCTCCTTCGCGTCACGCAGGGGCTCGAAGTAGAAGAAGCCGAAGGGCAGCGCGCCCTCCAGCGTGTCGCCCACCTTAACGTTTTCAAACAGGTAGTCGGGCACGAGGTACGGCACGTTGCGGCGCACGGTGATCTCGAAGAAGGGGTGTTCCCCTCTGGCCTCGAAGGGGGCGGAGGAGATGGTATAGGGGCGGGAGAGCAGGCTCTCGCCGATCTTGAGGCGGAAGTTTACGTACTGGCCGGACTGGAAGGGGGGAATGTACCCGTCGGCCGACTCAAAGCGGAACACGCGGGAGCTGGGGGAGGCCTCGCGGATATCCACGACCTTGAAGAGCATGTGCTTGGGGTGCAGCTTGTCCGCCGTCTCGCGGATGGGGTCGGTGGGGTTGGGGAT
>CAJOFI010000150.1:0-5447 GCA_905233595.1 uncultured Oscillospiraceae bacterium
CCGGTTATGACGATCATGACGATATTTTGGACGCCGACGCCGCCCCCTGAAAAACCGTCATAACCGTCATTATCGTCATGGAAAAGCCCTCCTGCCGTTTTTCTACGACAGGAGGGCATAAGAAACACTTGATTTAAAGCGTTAAAGTGGTATAATCAGGGCGGAACTTGGACGGAACAGGTACAGGTTCTACACTGGGAAAGTGAGGTATCATTGGCAAATAAGAAAACAACGAAAAACGCAAAAGGCGCGGGCACGATCCGCAAACGCCCGGATGGGCGCTGGGAGGGGCGCTATTCCACAGGCTTCGACCCCAAGACCGGCAAGCAGATCCAGAAATCCGTTTACGGCTCTTCTCAAAAGGAAGTCCGCCAAAAGCTCACGCAGATCACGGCTGAACTGGACGAAAGCATCTACATTGAACCGACCAGCTTGAAAGTTGGCACCTGGTTGGATATCTGGCTAAAGGACTATACCGGAAATGTCAAGCCAGCGACCTATAGCGCCTATGAAGAGCATGTCCGGGTGCATTTGAAGCTCCAGCTTGGCGAAGTCATGCTTACACAGCTTGCCCCTCATATGGTTCAGCGGCTTTACAATGATCTTCTTCGGGAGAGGCAGCTTTCCCCCAAGTCAGTCAAGAACATCCACGGTGTATTTCATCGGGCGATGGAGCAGGCAAAGAAGTTGGGTTACCTGCGAACGAAACCTCTTGACGCTGTGATCCTGCCGCGCGTGGAAAAAGCGAAAATCAATACCGTTGCTGACGACAGCATGATGGCCTTTCTGGAAGCGATCAAAGGAGATCCCTATGAACTGGTTTTGTTTGTCACCGCCTTTACCGGCATGCGTCAAGGGGAGGTACTCGGTCTGACCTGGGACTGTGTGGACTTCGATCACAACACGATCCTGATTAATAAGCAGCACAACCGAGTCAAAGGCGACACCGAATTTCGTTTTTCCAGTCTGAAGAACGATAAAATCCGCACACTTACTGCTGCGTCGGATGTTATGGAAGCCCTCCGCCGCCAGAAGCATCAACAGGATATTTGGGCTGCGGCAGCAGGAGAAGCATGGAATAACGCCGACAATCTGGTTTTCACCAATGAGCTTGGACGCTTCATGAATAACAAGACCTTGTACATGAACTTTAAGCGCATTATGAAGAAGATCGGGTTGGAGGGCCTTCGGTTCCACGATCTCCGTCACACCTACGCTGTCAACAGCCTCCGCGCCGGGGACGACATCAAGACCGTGCAGGAAAACCTGGGGCATGCCACCGCGTCCTTCACGCTCAGCACCTACGCGCACTCCACGCCCGGCATGAAACGGGAGAGCGCCAATCGCATGGAGCAATATATCCAGACCTTGCGTTCCGCTTCGTGCTAAAGCGTCCAATTCATACCAATTCAAACCATTCTTTTCCCATTCTTAAAGGGTCAGAATAAGGGTCAAACGAAAAGGATCGTTTATATCGGTCACTTTTTCAAGCAAGATATGACCAAATAAGCGAAAAATATAAGAAAATCCTCACCTTTTCAGGTGAGGATTTGGTGGGGGAAGGTGGATTCGAACCACCGAAGGCATTGCCAGCAGATTTACAGTCTGTCCCCTTTGGCCACTCGGGAATTCCCCCATATGACTCGAACCCCCGACCTGCTGATTACAAATCAGCTGCTCTACCGACTGAGCTACACCAGCATTTAACCGGCTTGGTTATAATAGCAAATGTTCCCGCATTTGTCAACAGTTATTTTTTTCTTTTTTGCATTTTTTTATTCATACGCGGGAATGATTGAAAAAGCGGCGCGCATATGCTACAATCTTGTCGAAAACTTTGCGGATTGTGAGGCTTGGCATGAAAACTGCGGTACGCTATCGGGTCGGGCTTGTGGTGCTCCTGCTGGCGCTGGCGGGGGTGGTGGCGCTGATCTGGCGTCAGCTCTCTCCGGAAAAGCCGGCGGAGCCGGAGGATCCCCACGCCGGGCAGGTCTATATCTACGACGGCTTTGACTGGGTGTGGATGACGCCGCTGGAGGATATTCCGGCCGCGACGCTGACCCGGGACGATTTTGTGGAGCTCAACGGGCATCTGACTTACCTCGGCAGCAAATACAAGACCCTGCGGGGGGTGGACGTGTCCGAGCACCAGTACGAGGTGGACTGGGAGCAGGTTAGGGCCTCCGGCATCGACTTTGCCATGATCCGCGTCGGGCGGCGCGGCTGGACGGAGGGCGGATTGTTTGAAGACCCCTGGTTCAAGCGCAACATCGACGGCGCGCTCAAAAGCGGGCTCATGGTGGGCGTGTACTTCTTCTCCCAGGCCATGAACGTGCAGGAGGCGATGGAGGAGGCGCGCTTCGTCATCGAGCGGCTGGAGGGCTACGACGTGACGCTGCCCGTGGTGTTCGACTGGGAGAAGGTGGACGGGGTGGAGGACGCCCGCACCAACGACTGGAACGCCGCCACGCTCTCGGACTGCGCCGTCGCCTTCTGCGAGACGGTCCGCCGCGCGGGCTACACGCCGGGGCTGTACTTCAACCGCCACCTGGGCTATTACGGCTACGACCTCTCCCGCATGCGGGACTACGAATGGTGGTTCGCGCTGCCCGAGATGGGCTACCCCAGCTTCTACTACGAGGTGGACATGTGGCAGTACAGCTTCACCGAGACCGTCCCCGGCATCAACGGCCAGGCGGATATGAATATGATCTTTTATCCCGTGGGGGATTAGGAACTGTTCCGAAATAACTTGTGCAATCTGACTTGCCTTTTTCACCTGTAGCTTCGTTGTCAAATCTTGAAATACACAAAGTATTCCTGCGATGCACAATTTATTTCTGCACAGTCCCTTAGCTTTGAGTTTTCAGACAGAAAACGGACTTTGTAACAGACTGTTTTCCCGGGCAGAAGAATGAAGGGGGCGATTCTGTTTGTGAACCGATTTATAAATCGCAGAACCGTTCCCAGTTTGCTCCCCGAAAACTGAAAACTGAAACAGGGAGCTGTGAAAAAACTCGTTTTTTCACAGCTCCCTGTTTCACCGCTTCGTCTGGCCGTAGTAGGCGTTTTTGCCGTGCTTGCGCTGGTAGTGCTTTTCTACGATGCGCTGGGGGGCGGGGGCGGCGTCGGGCTTGACCTGGCGCGTGAAGAGCGCCATCTTCGCGACCTCCTCCAGCACGACCGCGTGGTAGACCGCCTGCGCCGCGTCCTTGCCCCAGGTGAAGGGGCCGTGGCTGTGGCAGATTACGGCGGGGACGGCGTTCTCGTCGATGCCGCGTTCGCGGAAGGTCTCGACGATGATCTTGCCGGTGTTGCGCTCATAGTCCTCGTCCAGCTCCTCCTTCGTCAGATGCCGCGCGCAGGGGACGGAGCCGTAGAAATAGTCGGCGTGGGTGGTGCCGTAGCAGGGGATGTCCTCCCCGGCCTGCGCCCAGCCCACGGCGTAGGGGCTGTGCGTGTGCACGATGCCGCCGATCAGCGGGAAGGCGTTATAGAGCACGAGATGGGTCTTCGTGTCGGAGGAGGGGTTCAAATCACCCTCGACCTTGCTCCCGTCCAGGGACATGACCACCATGTCCTCCGGCCTCAGCTCGTCATACTCCACGCCCGAGGGCTTGATGACGAACAGCCCCTTCTCCCGGTCGATGCCGCTGACGTTGCCCCAGGTATAGGTGACGAGGCCGCGGCGCGGCAGCTCCATATTGGCCTCGTAGACCTTGATTTTAAGTTCCTCCAGCATGATGCGTTCCTCCCTGTGTTGGTATTTTCTCTATTGTATGCGATGCGGGAGACTTTTTCAAGAACGGATTGCGGAAAGCGGGAAATTTTGCTATAATAACGCAAAAGGAGTGTGTGCGATATGCGATTTGATGCGATTTTGCTGGATATGGACGGGACCGTCCTCAACTCCCTCGAGGACTTGACGGACGCGACGAACGCGAGCCTGCGGCATTTCGGCATGCCGGAGCGGACGATCGGGGAGGTGCGGCGCTTCGTGGGAAACGGCGCGGAGCGGCTCATCACGCTCGCGGTGCCGGAGGGGACGGGCGCGGAGACTACGGCGGCGGTGCTCGCCTGGTACAAGCCGTACTACGACGCGCACTGCCGCGTCAAGACCCGGCCCTATGACGGCATCCTCGCACTGCTCGAGCGCCTGCGCGGGGCGGGGGAGAAGCTCGCGGTGATCTCCAACAAGCCGGACGAGGCGGTGAAGATCCTCGCGCGGGAGCATTTCGCGGGTCTGCTCGATCTCGCGGTGGGGGAGAAGCCGCCCCTGCGGCGCAAGCCCTGGCCGGACATGATCGACGAGGCGGTGAGGCTTCTGGGCGTTTCCCGGGAGCGCTGCCTCTACGTGGGCGATTCGGACGTGGACGTGATGACCGCGAGAAACGCGCGTCTCGCCTGCGCCTCGGTCTGCTGGGGCTTTCGCAGCCGCGAGGAGCTGCAAAACGCCGGCGCGACCCATTTCTTCGACACCCCCGAGCAACTGGGGGACTGGATATTGGGGGGACACAGTATTGCGTCGTGAGTTTTGAGTTTTGAGAGGAACGGCTATAGACCGGATAAAGACCGAGTTTCTTACGAGAAGCATTCCTCCGCCTCTGCTTGTGCGCTTTCCTCAAAACGCAGCACTCAAAAACTCAAAACTGAAAGGGGATGCGAGTTTTCGCATCCCCTTTCTTACATTTCCGAGACCGTGCTCACGTTCTCGAGCGCGATCAGGGTGGGGAGGAGCTTTTCCTTTGCTTTCGCGCTTCCGGCCTGCACGGCGAGGATCGCGCAGAAATGCGCCTCGCCCGCCTCGCTCTGTACGCGGGAGATTTCCAGCTCGTTGAGCGCCGCGCCGAGCGTGTCGAGCGCCGCCATGATGCGCTGAATATCGTCCGCGCTGCGGTATTCGACGTAGAGCCGCGTGTCGCGCACCTGCCGGGCGAAGCGGTACTCGAGCCGGGAGAGAAAGATCTCCGCCACGAGCACCATCGCGGTCACGAAGAGCGCAAGCTCCAGATAGCCCGCGCCGCACACGAGGCCGATGATGCCCACCGCCCAGAGCCCCGCCGCGGTGGTCAGACCCTTGACGCGCTGCCGCCGGGTGACGATGATCGTGCCCGCGCCGATGAAGGAGATGCCCGCGATGACCTGCGCGCCCATGCGGGAGACGTCGGTGTAGAGGTGCATGACCTGGTATAAGTACAGGTTGGTGAGGATCGTCATGGCCGCGCCGATGCAGATGAGGATGTGCGTGCGAAAGCCCGCAGGGCGGCGCTTGAGCTCCCGCTCGATGCCGATGACGCCGCCGCAGAGCATCGCCGCGAGCATCCGCACGAGCACGGCGGAAAAGCTCAGCTCCCGCGCAAAATCAAAGACGTGCAGCATCCCTCACACCTCCTCGAGCGCCGCCACGCCCGGCAGCAGGGAGAGCGCCGCCAGAAGCTCGGTGTGCC
>CAJOFI010000150.1:5474-8596 GCA_905233595.1 uncultured Oscillospiraceae bacterium
CTCCACGTCGTAGACCGTGGCGCCCTGTCCCTTGAGCCATTCGGAGACGAGGTAGAGCTCCTTGACGCTGTCGAGCTCGATGAAAACGTTCATCCGGCGCGACCTTGCCAGCAGCGCCCGTTCGATGGGCGGCAGCAGGCGCAGCGCGACGAAGATGATGAGAAAGCCGACGAGCACCGCTTCGTAAAAGCCCGCGCCGATGGCAAGCCCCATGCAGCCCGCCGCCCAGAGGCAGCAGGCGGTCGTGAGGCCGGTGACCTCCTTGCGCTCGGTGATGAGGATGGTGCCGGTGCCGAGAAAGCCGATGCCCGAGACGACCCGCGCCCCCAGGCGCACGACATCAGTCCTGCGCCCGACGGCCTCGAGCGAGCCGAGCCACTGGGTATCGAGCATCAAGTCCAGATACTGGCTCAGAATCACCGTGGAGGCGGAGGCCATCGCCACCAGCATATAGGTGCGAAAGCCCGCCGGGTGCCCCCAGCGCTCCCGGTCAAAGCCGAGAAAGCCCCCCAGCAGCATGGCCAGCAGCACGCGCAGGCACATGGAGCCAAGGCTCAGCTCACGCAGGGAGGAGAAAAGCATGGACATGCGATCCACTCCTTCCGGATGGGAATGATGGATGAATAGTGAAAAGAGAATAGTGAAAAGAGAATAGTGAAAAGTGAATAGTTAAGGTTTATTATAATTTGTCCCCGAAGGGGACACCGCAATTCTTCATTCTTCACTCTTCAGTTTTCAGTATTCATTCGTATATCCGCATATCAGCCCGGGCAGCTCTGCCGGGCTTTTGATCGTGTAGTCCGGCGTGATGTAAGGACGATGGGGCGTGTGTCGCTCATAGCACGAGCTCCTTGATCGCCTCGCTCACGCGCTCAAAGCGCGCGCCCCGGCTGGCCTTGACCAGCACCGCGTCGCCCTTTTGTAAAAGCCCCGGCAGCGCCGCGATCAGCGCCTCGGCGCTCTCAAAGCAGCGGCCGCTCTCCCCGGCGCCCTCGGCGATCTCCGCGCCGTATTCGCCGCAGCTGAGCACGAGCGCAGCGCCGCGCTCCTTCGCGTAACGCCCCACGCCGAAATGCATCTGCGCCGCGCCCTCGCCGAGCTCCAGCATGTCGCCGAGGATGCAGACCGGCCTGCCCGGCAGGGTCAGCAGCGAATCCACCCCGCACTTGACGGAATCGGGGTTCGCGTTGTAGCTGTCGTCCACGAGGGTGAGGCTGCCCGTGTCGCAGACGGCGGCGCGGCGGCCGACCAGCTCAAAGCGGCGAATGCCCTCGGCGATCTCCGCGTCCTCCATGCCGAGCAGGATGCCGACGGCGGCGCCCTCCAGCGCGGCATAGACCATGTGCTTGCCAAAGGCCGGGATCTCCGCCGCGATCTCATGCCCCAGCCCCACGATGCGGCAGCGGGTGCCGCCGGCGGTCTGCGCGACGTCCACGGCGCGAAGGAGGTTCCCCTCTTCGAGGCCGAAGCTGAGCTTTCTCTGCTTGCAGGGGAAATCGCGCAGCAGGGGATCGTCCCCGTTCACGGCGATCCAGGCGTTATCCGCCATGTTCTCGAGCATCTCGGTCTTCGCCCGCAGGACGCCGTTTAAGTCGTGCAGGAACTCCAGATGCGCGTGGCCGATCACGGTGAAGACGCCCAGCGTCGGCTTTGCGATGCGCGAGAGCGTCCGCATCTCGCCAAAGCCGGAAATGCCCATCTCCACCACGGCGGCCTCGTGCGCGCGCGTGATGCGCGAGAGCGTCATGGGCACGCCGATCTGGTTGTTGAGGTTTGCCTCCGTCTTGAGCACGCGAAAGCGCCTCGCGAGCACCGCGGCGATCATCTCCTTGGCGGAGGTCTTGCCCACGCTGCCCGTGATGCCGATGACCGGGAGGCGCAGCGTCTCGCGATAGGCCGCCGTGATCTGCTCAAGCGCGGTCTGCACGTCGCGCACCAGCAGCACGGGGCCGCGCACCCCCTCCGGGAGCCGTTCGGCGAGGCAGCAGACCGCCCCGCGCGCGAGCGCCGAGGCGATATAGTCGTGCCCGTCCACCCGTTCGCCCTTGTAGGCGACGAAGAAATCCCCCGGCTGCACGGCGCGGCTGTCGATGACGACGCGCCCCAGCTCCGCTTGCGCGTTCTCCACCCCGCAGAGCGCGCCGCCGCAGACAAGCGATGCGCGTTCAATACTCATTCCGTCCATAAAAGCCTCCTGTGATCGGTAATCTCTGCGCCAATCTTACCATATCAAATCATAATATGCAAGAAAGCACGGCAGTTAAAACGGGTACGCCAAAAAATTCAGGGCAGCTCTAAAAACTCAGGTCTGGTGATGCGCCGAGAGATTTTGCCTCAGCTTGAAGGGCAAAAAACGCAGGGATACTTTGTGCATTTCAAGTTTTCCGCACTGCACAACGCGGCCCGCAGCGCCGATCAAGGATCGGCGCTGCGGGTCGCTGCGCTACATCTCAAAAAAGCTGATCTGGCTGGTGTCGGGCAGGTCGCCGAGGGCGCCCATGCTCTTGAGCTGCTCGAGGTGGCTGCTGGAGACCTTGGGGCAGACGCGGTTCAGCTCCTCGATGGAGATAAACTGCTGCCCCGAGCGCCCCGCCGCCGCGAGGTCGAGCGCCGCCGTCTCGCCGAGGCCGGAGATGGCGACGAAGGGCGGGCGGAGCCTGCCATCCTCAGTGATGAGGAACTTCGCCGCGTCAGACTGATACAGGTCGATCGGCGCAAACTCGAAGCCGCGCAGATTGAACTCGTACACCGCCTCGAGCGTGACCTGCAGATCCTCCTCGTTCGCGGTGAGGTCGTTTCGGCGCTTGAACTCGTTGATCTTTCGGCGCACGCTCTCGGTGCCGCCGGTCATCATCGCGGCGTCGAAGCCGCCCTTCTGGCTGCGGCGGTAGAAATAGGCGCTGTAAAAGGCCAGCGGCTCGTGCACCTTGAACCAGGCGATGCGGAAGGCCATCATCACGTAGGCTACGGCGTGCGCCTTCGGGAAGAGGTAGGCGATCTTGCGCGCCGACTCGATCCACCAGTCCGGCACGCCCATCGAGCGCATCTGCGCCTCCGCGTCGCCGGGGAAATCTCCGCTCTTTTTGACCTTGCCCTTTCGCATCGCCTCCATCGTCTTGAAG
>CAJOFI010000151.1 GCA_905233595.1 uncultured Oscillospiraceae bacterium
GTCGCCCTTGTCGCCGCGCCGCAGAGTCGCAAGGCACACGGCGCAGCGCTTGTCTTCCGGCGCGCTCTCCTCCGCGCGCTTGCTTTCGCCCGCGGTCTCGTGCTTTTCCGGCGCGTCGGCGAGGCCGAGATAGTCGGGCTTGCCGTAGCCCCGGATGTAACGCGCGTCGATGTGCATCTCGCGCAGCCCCACCGCGTCGGACTTGTTGCCCTCGATGGCGCGGATGAGGTTCCCGCTCAGCTCGAGCACGATTCCAACGTGGTCGCTCGATCCCCGGCAGTCGCCCACGCCGGAATCCTGCCAGTCGTAGAAGATCAGATCGCCGGGGCGGGGCACGGCGGAATCCTGTTCCTCGAAGCGCCCCGCCTTCTGATAGAGCGCGATCATCGGATCGCAGGCGCACTCGGCGAAGAGGATGGACTCCAGCCCCGCCTTCTTCCCCACCGCCGAGACGAAGGCCGCGCACCAGGGATCCTGATAGGTCATGCGGTAGCCTCTGGGCAGGGGCTGGATGGTATTGTAAAGATCAATGATCTCCCTGTGGCTGCCGTTATCCTCCCGGCGGCCGAGGAAGCCCCGCGCCGTCTCGCAGAGCTTTTCGCGCAGTTCGTTTTCCGTCATGCTCTCCCTCCTCAGCGCTGGCTCAGTCCGCCCTTGAAGCTGCCCGTGGACGACGAGGAGCCCGTCTTCTTGCTGATCCTCCCGACAAAGGCGGTGTCGCCGGTGCTCTGGTGCACGTTGCTCGCGTCGGGGTTTTCGGTATTGTAATAGACCGCGCGGGTCTCGACCTGGGCGGGCTGTCTCGTGCGCTCATACTCCCGGCGCAGCGCGTCGGCGGAGGCGCGGCTGAGACCGGCGGCGGCAAGCTCCGCGTCGCTGGGATCGTAGCCCGAGGCGGAGATGATCTTCACGAGGTTCTGGTATCTGTCCTGCTGCTGCTTATAGCTCTGCTGGGCGGCCTTGGCGGCCTGCTCCTGTGCGTAGCGCTCGTCAGCGATGGCGTCGCGCTGCCGCTGGTACTCCGCCGCCTGTCTCGCGGCCTCCTGCGCCCGCTCCCCCTCCAGGCGCTCATAGGCCAGGCCGTAGCGATCCTGCATAGCGTCGCCCTCGTCGAGATACTGCTGATACGCAAGCCCGTAGAGCTCGGGCATCGCCTCGCTCAATTGCCGCAGGTACTCGTCGAACTGCTGCTGCCCCACCGCCTGGGCGTAGCTTGAGCCGTAGCCGCCGGTGAGCGCGGCGGCGCTGCCCATCGCGTCGCGCATGGCGAGCCTGCCGTTCTGCACGTAGCGGTCGGCCATGCTGCGGTACATGGGATCCTCCGCCGCCCGGTAAGAAAAGGGCTGTCTGCCCATGATCGCCTGATAGAGCGCCTCGACCTCCCGGTCGAGCTCCGCAATGCTTCCAATGCTGCTGTCTGCCATAGCTTCCCTCCTGTCTGTCATTTCCATCTTCCGACGGCGAGCCAATAGATGCCGCCGCTCACACCTGAGATGCCTTGCGGGCGCATAAGCCAAAAGGCGCCGCCGATGCCGGTCGTGCTTGCGCTCAGATTATCCTCAAGGAACGTAACGGGACTTGTGCGCAGGCGCGTGAGAAGCGTCGGCGCGTTTTTGAACGTCATCGGAAAGCTCACGCTCACGTTCTGCCTCCCGCTCTCATAGACGCTCCCCCACGCGGTCGTCACCGCGACGCCGCTGATGCCGATCTCGCCCCAGCAGAGCAGCGTCCCGTCCGGCATTTTGCAGTAGTTCGAGCCGCTGAGCGCGTTCTCTCTCTGGATCGTGCCGCTTGCCATCGCTTATTTCTCCTCCGTCTCCGTCGGCGCTTCCGCCTCCGGCTCTTTGCGGCGGTCGAAATAGCGCCGCTCCAGCACGCCCCGGTCGGTGCTCAGAAGAATGGCCTCGTGGAAGGGCAGGCCGCTGACCGCCGCTGCCGCAAGGGTGTTGAAGTGCTTGGCAAGCGCCGCCTCCTCGCTCTCGAAGTGGTCGTAGAGAAGCCCACGGCTCCCGTCGTCTCTGATCTGGTTTTCGATGGTGGTAAAGATTTCCCTCATTTCTGTCCTCCTCATGGCGCATAGGTGAAGCAAAGCTCCACAGAACCCGCGCCGTAAACCGTACTAATCGTGATTGCGCACACGCCGTCCGACGTGTCCCATGTGAGATCTGCGAGCGCGGAATCAACCGCATTGTTGCTGCTGTCAAAAAACTGCGCCGCCGTGACGCGGTGGTCGGCGGTGAGGCGCGCGTCGCTGATGCTTGTCGAGCCTGCCGCCGAGAACGTGAGCTTTTTCGTGAAGGAGGTCGTTTGTTCCGCCAATTCTTCCAGCTCATTTTCGAGCCTGTTCACGGCCTCCAGCGCCTGCGTTGCCGTCTCTTGCGCGTTCCCGGTCTGCTTTCGGAGCAGGAGGAAACGTCCGTCGCCATATGCGTCTGTTCCGATCCCCATTCTTTACCCCTTTGCGTAGCCCATGAACCGCACTCGGATGTCCGCGCTCGTGATGGTCGCGCTCGTGTTGTCGGTGCTGGTCTTAAAAATCAGCTTATAGAACACAAATTTTTTCGGTCTGATCTTCAAGCGGCGCATTTGCGGCTTGTCGTTCGTGGAAAACGTGAAGTCAGCAAAATCAACGTGTTCAAAGTCCATCAGCGCGTAGCTGACGTTCTTCTGCGGATATACCGCGTCCTTGTCCGTCAGCGCGGTCACGTCAATACTGGCCTTTGCTTCCGGCTTGATGCCGACCCACAGCATAGCGCTGTTTTTCCGCTGGTAGTCTGCGCCAAAAGACATTGCGCCGCTCTCCCAGTAACAGTCTATCGCGGTGAGTTCCCCGCCGCGCTGGTCGTAGTTGTAGCTGCCGGAAACGCGGTACACGCAACCGTCAGCCGCCCCGTAGTGCAGCTCATTCTCTACCGCTGCGAAGCACAGCGCGGGGAAGTTCTCGTAGTAGTACCAGGCATCCGCCGCGTAGCCGTAGACAAGCGCCCTGCCGTCCGGGGAAACGATGTAATACTCCTGATGATAGTTGTCGTCAAAGCACACGCAGCGCTTGGTGTCAAAGCTGTGGATCGTCGCGTACACCCGATCAGAAATGCGGCGCGCCTGCCGCTCGTCCCGCGTCCAAACAGCGTGTAGGGGTTGTTCAAAACAAGCTGTACCTGCCCCGGCGCTTCGTTCCCGATTGCTCTGTTGACCGGGGACACGTAAAAAGCGGGAATAATATCGCCCGTTGCCGTCGTGACTACGCCGTACTGGACGCCGAAAGTCCCATCCGGCTTAAACACCGCAAGCGAGGAGTAGTGCCGGATCATACCCGTAATTGGCGTGTTTTCCACGCCTACGCGCACCTCGTTTTGATCCGGGAAGTAGTCGGCGCGCTCCTGCCCGTCGTGGTCGATGTCGGAGTAGATCGCCTTGTTGCTCCCGTCGCCGTACAAAAAAACGCGGGAATCCTGCGTCCCGTTGTATGTTTCAGAGAAGCGCATCCCCGTAACTTGACCGCGAAAATCTTCCGCGACGGTGTACTCGACCTCCAGTGTGCTTGTCCCCGCCGTCGGCGCGGTTGTAAACGTCACCGTTCCATTGGTCGTGTCAGTTGTATATCCGGTGACGCTGCTCCCGTCCGTTGTCTTCCGCACGGCAAGCACCGCCGAAATGGGCTTTTCCGGCAGACGGAAGGTTTTCCCGTTCCCGTCCGGGGAGAGCCAGACGCGCCGCCTGTTGGATAGTTTGTTGACCTGCTCCAGCAGTTCGCCGCCTCCGCCCGGCGGGATTGCCACCGAGACGAGCGGGACGTAGCCTCCCACTACCG
>CAJOFI010000152.1 GCA_905233595.1 uncultured Oscillospiraceae bacterium
TGTCCCCGTCGAGCTCGTACTCGTCGGCGCCGCGCTCCACGACCTCCTGCTCCACGGTGTCGGTCTCGTCCCAGATGTCGCCCACGATCTGTTCGAGCACGTCCTCCATGCTCAGCACGCCCAGCATGCCGCCGTACTCGTCGGAGACGATGGCGAGGTGCTGCTTTGCGCGCTTGAGGGCGCTGAGCACCGCGGGGAGCTTCATGGTCTTGTACACGTAGCAGGGCGGCATGAGCAGCGCGCGAATGTCGGCGCGCCCGTCGTCCGCCATGGCCTTGAGGAAACGGTTGAGGTACAGTACGCCGATCACGTTGTCGATGCTGCCCTCGTAGACGGGCAGGCGGGAGTAGGGCGCGTCCTCGATGAGGGCGAGGATCTCCTCCCAATCGTCGTCAATGTCGATGGCGGCCACGTCCACCCGCGCGGTCATGACCTCGGAGGCGGAGATCTCCGCAAAGTCGATGGCGGCCTGCACCAGCTCGGACCGATCCTCGTCCAGCACGTCCTCGTCCTCGGCGGTCTCGATGATGCTCTGCAGCTCCTCGACGGCCTCCTCGGGGTCTTCGTCGGCCTCGCCCTTCATGCCGCGCGTCAGCAGCCCGATCAACCGCACGACCAGCCAGATCATGGGCGTGAGCACGACGCGCAGGGCGTTTAAGGGGTAGGCGTAGCGCAGGGAGAGGCGGTTGGCGTTTTTCTTGGCGGTGATCTTGGGGATCGTCTCGCCGAAGACGATGATGAGCACGGTGATGATGAGCGTGCTCAGCCAGGTCTTCCCGTCGCCGCCGGTGAGCACGTTCACCAGCACGACGCCGAGGGAGGACGCGGCGATATTCACAAGGTTGTTGCCGATCAGAATGGCCGAGAGCGTATCGTCAAAGCCCTCGCAGAGCCTGAGCGCGACGCCCGCCTGCTTCGAGCCGCCGGAGCGCAGGTTTTCCAGACGCATCTGGTTGCAGGAGGAATAGGCCATCTCCGACCCGGAGAAGAAGCCCGAAAGCAGCACACAGGCCAGAATGCCCGCGATCACAAGCACGAGACTCATGCCTCCGCACCCCCTTCCGCTTCCCCGCCCGCAAGCGTGACGTGCAGCTTGCGGATGCGGTTATGCTCCATCGCGGAGACGGTGACGCTGAGCTCGTGGTAGCGAAAGCTCTCCCCCACCTTCGGGATGGCGGTGAACTGCTTGTAAGCCCACTCGCCCATGCGGGTGTTCACAAGCTCCTCGTTCTGCTCGGGATCCTCAAAGCCGAGGGCCTCGAACACGTCGGCGACGGATTCCTCCGCGTCCACCTCGTATTTGCCCTCGCCGAGGGCGACCACGGCCTCCTCGACCACGTCGTCCTCGTCCCAGATCTCGCCCACCAGCTCCTCAAGTATGTCCTCCACGGTCACGATGCCGAGGGTGCCGCCGTAGTTGTCGGTCACGACGGCCATGTTGAGCCGACGGCGCGACATGATGGGCAGAAGCTCGTCGATGTTCGTGCTCTGGTGGATGAAGAAGGCCTCGTCCAGAAGCGGGCGAAGCTCGAGGGCGCTGCCCTGCCGCAGCCACGCCTTGATGAAGCGACGGATCTGCAGGATGCCGATGACGTTGTCGATGCTGCCCTCGTAGACGGGCAGACGGCTGTGGTTCTGCGACTTGATCTGCGCGAGGATCTCCTCATGGCTCGCGCCGATGTCGATGGCGGCAAGATCCACGCGGGGCGTGAGGATGCTCTCCACCGTCACGTCCCCGAACTGGAGGGCGGAGGAGATCAGATCGCCCTGCTCCTCGTTGAGCGTGCCCTCCTCGGTCATATCCTCGATGAGGTCGTAGAGCTCCTCCTCGGTGACGGAGATCTCCGGCTCGCCGCGCGTGAGCTTCGCCGCCGTCTGCCCGATCCAGGTCAGCAGGGCGGCCAGCGGCGCGAAGAGCAGCATGAAGGCGCGCAGCGTCCCGGCGGTGCCGAGGGCGAACTTCTCGCTGTATTTCTTGGCGATGCTCTTGGGCAGCATCTCGCCCGCGAAAAAGACCGCGATCGTCGTCAGCACCGTGCTGAGCGTCACCGCGCCCAGACCCCAGCGCCGCGTGACCGCGACGGTGACGAGGGAGGCGGCGGCAATGTGCACGATGTTGGTGCCGATCAAAAGCGTGCTGATCGCCCGGTCAAAGTGATCGAGCACCCAAAGCGCCGTCTTTGCCCGGGGATCGCCGCGCTCGGCGGCGGTTTTGACCTTATTCCGGGAGACCGACGAAAACGCCGTCTCCGCTACCGCGAAATACGCGGCGACAAATAATAACGCGATTGCAACGATCCATGGCAATCGACTGCCATCGTCCATAGAGGGATCAACAACTCCTTATAACAAATTTATCTGTTATTGTAGCACGGAAGCTCCTTCCAGTCAATCCCTTTATCGCCTCAAAACAGCGCGCACAGCTTGCACAGCAGCAGCCCGAAGGCGGTGGGCAGCAGCGCGGCAAGCGCCGTCCAGCGCCGGCTCCCAGTCTCCTTTTGAACCGTAAGTAGCGTCGTCGAGCATGGCCAGTGCAGCACCGTGAAGCAGAGCATGCAGACCGCCGTCCCCGCCGTCCAGCCGTTTTGCAGCAGGATCGCCTGCACATCGCTGAGCGCGCCCGGCTCGCTCAGACTGCCCCCGGCGGTATAGACCATCAGCAGGATGGGCAGCACCGTCTCGTTCGCCGGAAGCCCCAGCAGGAAGGCCAGCAGGATCGCCCCGTCCAGCCCGAAAAAGCGCCCCGCGCCGTCCAGCGCCGAGGCGCAGCGGGCAAGCAGGCTCACGCCGTTTGACGCGGTGTTGGCAAGCAGCCACAGCACGGCCCCCGCCGGCGCCGCCACCGCCGCTGCGCGCAGCAGCACCTTGAGCGTCCGATCCAGCAGCGAGCGCACGAGGATCTGGCCAAGCTGGGGACGGCGATAGGGCGGCAGCTCAAGCACGAAGGACGAGGGCTCCCCGCGCAGAAGCGTCGCGGAGAGAAGCTTCGTCGCCGCGAGGCTCACAAGAACGCTCGCCGCGACCACCCCCGTCAGCAGCAGCGCGGCGAGCAGTGGGGCGTGCGGCGCGAAAAACATCGTCATCACCGCGATCAGCAGCGGAAAGCGCCCATTGCAG
>CAJOFI010000153.1 GCA_905233595.1 uncultured Oscillospiraceae bacterium
TGCCGGCGAGCAGGCTGTCATAGCGCGCCTCGATGCCCTCCAGGCCGGTGTTGTCCGTCCCAACGAAGCCGATCAGATGACAGGCGAGGGACGAATTGGGGTAATATCGCTTGGTGTCGGTCTCCAGTCGGAGGCCGCGCAGATGGTTCTCGTTCTTAAACTGCCGCACCGCGTCCGCCTGCTCGCGCTCGAGCTTGCGCGCGACGGTCACGTACCAGGAGCCACGCTGCCCGCATTTTTGCAGCAGCTCGTCGTAGTCAAGCCCCAGGATGCGGCTCAGCCCCCCGGCGATGAGCGACGGGTCCTCGCCGTAGGCCTCGATCTCCGCGGGGCTTAAGTAGACGTTGTCCACCGAAGCGGAGACCGCGAGGGGCTGGAGCTTCGTGTCGTAGATCACGCCGCGCGCGGCGGCGGTCGGCGCGTCGCGAAGCTGCTGCTCGAGCGCGAGCTTTTCATAGCGCTCGTGCTCGAGGATCTGCAAGCGAAACAGCCGCGAGAGCAGCAGCGCGAAGAGCGCCGCGCCGAAGATCGCCATCAGCACCAGCGCGCGCCGCAGCATCTGCCGGTTCGGCGCAGTTGTGGGGTTCTCCGAACTCATGAATCCGCCTCCGTAAAAAACTACTTCAGCTTATCCATATTCGGCTCATATCTCAATTATTCTATATGGATGACCTGCCCCGGGGCGCATTTTTGCAGCCCCAGCTCCTCGTAGGCGATGCGCTCGAGCTCCTCGAGGCTGAGGCTGCTCTCGATACGCGCGTTCAAAACGGCGATCTCCTCCTCGAGCGCGGCGTTTTCCCGCTCGAGCCGCGCCGCCCGGTCGTTCACCGCGGCAAGCCGGATCGAGCACAAAAGGCTCAAAACCAGCATCCCCGCCGCGGCCGCGAGGCACACGGCGCGAAACAGCATTTCGTTGACCTGCTTCAAATTCTCACACTCTCTCCGCAACGCGAAGCTTTGCGCTGCGTGAGCGCGGATTTCTGTTTATCTCGTCCTCGCTCGGCAAAATAGGCTTGCGGCTCACGCTCTTGAGCGTTCTGACAAAGCCGCAGGTGCAGACCGGCGCCTCGCGCGGGCAGGTGCAGCCGTTTTCCCGCGCGGCGATGCCGGATTTCACAATGCGATCCTCCAGCGAATGGAAGCTGATGACACACAGCCGCCCGCCCACGTTCAGCTTGTCGGGCGCGGTGTCCATCATGGCGGCGATCGCCCCCAGCTCGTCGTTCACGGCGATGCGGATGGCCTGGAAGCTGCGCTTCGCCCTTCGAATGTGGAACGTGCCGAGGATTCCAGCTCCAGCGTCGAGGCGATCGGCGCCTTCTCCCGCGCGGCAAGGATACCCGCCGTGATGCGCCGGGTGTAGCGCTCCTCCCCGTAGTCCCAGAGGATGCGGTTGAGGCGGCTATCATCCCAGGTGTTCACGATCTCATAGGCCGTGAGCCTCGCCGAGCCGTCCATGCGCATGTCGAGCGGCGCGTCCTGCATATAGGAAAAGCCGCGCGCGGCCTCGTCCAATTGCGGGGAGGACACGCCCAGATCGAAGAGCATCCCGTCCACCCCCTCGATGCCGAGGGATGCCGTGCACCAGCGTCACCCGCTCGCCGAAGGGCGCGAGGCGCGAGCCCGCACGCTCGATCGCGGTCTCGTCCCGGTCAACACAAATAAGACGGCCCGTTGATAGGCGGGAGGCGATCTCAAACGAGTGCCCGCCCATACCAAGCGTGCCGTCCAGGTAGTTCCCATCCGGTTTGATGTTCAGATTGTCGATGCATTCCTGCAGCAGCACGGAAACGTGCTTAGGCGCGTCCATCAGAATTCCAGCTCCTCCATGACGGCGGCGATGTTTTCCGGCGTGGTCTCCGCCGCGAAGACGGCGCTCCAGGCCTCGCTGTCCCAGAGCTCGGCGTGGTTGTTGCAGCCCACGACGGTCACGTTCTTCGTAAAGCCCGCGTAGTCCCGCAGGTTCTGGGGGATCAGCGCGCGCCCCTGCGCGTCCAGCTCACAGCGGGCGGCGTGGGCGAAGAGGGGGCGCATCTTGCGCTGCTTGACGTAGGGCATGGCGCTGACCTTGTCGGAAAAGCTCTGCCAGGCGGCGCTGCTGTACGCGCAGAGGCAGCGATCCATCGACAGCGTGATGAAAAAGACCTCGCCCAGCTCGTCCCGGAGCTTGGCGGGGATAAACAGACGCCCCTTGTTGTCAAGGGAATGCTGATATTCACCTGTCATGGATCTTCACCTCACCGCTGTGGGAAAAACCGCCATTTTCCACCACTTCTAACCACCTTGTAAATTTATTATAGGGTAGCCCCTGTTAAAATGCAAGAGAAACTTTTCGTTGTTTTTTGTCATTTTTCTTATACTTATAGCATGATACAAAATCTTGTGTATCCAACAAAAAAATGCCCATATATCGGATTTCTCCGATATATGGGCAGGGAAACGCTTTTTTAACTAATCCTCGATATCAGGGACGATGCTGCTCGGCATCTTCACGCCCTGCGGCCTTGCCTTGGGCTGGCGGTCGGCGTTGGTGAAGGCGCCGTGCGCCGCGCGGACGGTCTGCAGCGAGGCGGAAAGGCTCTCCTCGGTCTGGCGCATGAGGTCGTCCACGTACTCGCTTGCGATGCGCCGAAGATCCCTCGACTTGGACTCGGCGGAGGCGATCATCTCAGCGCTTCTCGCGCGGGCGACGCGCATGATCTCCTGCTCCTCCACCATGGCGCGCGCCGTGTCCTCCGCGTTTTTGCGCAGCGCCTCGGCCTCGCGCTTGGCGTTGCCGATGAATTCATCCCGCGCCGCGACGAGGCGCTTGGACTCCGCGATGGCGGCGGGGAGGTTGTTCTTGATGTCGGTGATGATCTCAATGGCTTTGTCCCGCTCGATGATGCACTTGTCGTTGCCCAGGGGAACGCCCCAGGCGTCCGTCACCATGGCGTAGAGGGTGTCAAGCTGCTCGATAATGTTGCCTGCGGCCATTAGTTTTTCCTCCAAAGCTGTGCTTTCCGCTGAATATCGCCGATGATTTCGTTGGGGACCAGCCCCGTCAGATCCGCCCCGTACATCGCCATCTCGCGCACGACGGAGGAGGAGAGGAAGGTGTACTTCTCACTCGCGGTGAGGAACATGGTCTCCATCTCGGGGTTGATTCTTTTGTTGATGAGGTTCATCTGGAATTCATACTCGAAGTCCGACGCGGCGCGAAGCCCCTTGACGATCACCGCGCCCGGATACTGCCTGGCGTACTCGGCGAGCAGCCCGTCCGACGTGTCCACCGTCACGTTTGGGTAGCGGCTCACCGCCCTTCGCACCATGTCGAGCTTCTCCTCCACCGTGAACATGGGGGAGGGCTTCGCGGCGTTGTGCATCACGCAGACCACCACGGAATCGAAGATGCGGGAGGTGCGGCGGATGACGTTCAGATGCCCGAGGGTGATCGGGTCATAGCTTCCGGGGCAGATGGCAATGCTCATGCTTATGTTTCCTTCGTGTACAGACAGATTTTGACCTTGCCGTAGCGGTACTCCTTTTTGCGGGCGTAGGGCGCCTCCATCTCGGGAAGCGCGATCTCCCGGCGAGCCTCACAGATAATTATACCACCATCCGACAGCTTGTCAACCGCGCGGATGCTTTTCAGCACCGGCTCATACAGCCCCGCGTCGTAGGGGGGATCGACAAAGATGATGTCAAACTTCTCGCCCCCGCGCAGAAAGTCCAGCGCGTTCTGCTGGAAGACCGGGGCGGAAAACCCGCAGGTCCTGAGGTTTTCCTTCACGATGCGCACGCTCTCGCGGCTCTCGTCCACGAAGACGGCTTCCGCCGCCCCGCGGCTGAGCGCCTCGATGCCGAGCTGGCCGGTGCCCGCGAAGAGGTCGAGCACGCGCCGCCCCTCGAGGTCGAACTGCAGGATGTTAAAGACCGCCTCCTTCACGTTGTCCGTGGTGGGGCGAATGTCATAATTATCCGGGGTCTTGAGCCTTCTCCCCCGGGCAGAGCCGGTGATGACGCGCATGCAGGTCTCCTCCTTGCAATAAAAACTGAAAACTGAAGAATGAAGAATGAAAAATGAAGAATTAAGGTGTCGCTGCGCGACGATTGTAATTTGTCCCCGAAGGGGACACCATAACTTTTCACTTTTCACTTTTCACTCTCCGCCGTCCGTTCCTTCTTCCCGATGAAAATACGCATACACCGCCTCCGCCGTGTTTTTTGGCACTACGAGCCGGAGCTGCTCCACGTTCGCCTCGCGGATGGCGCGGACGGACTTGAACGCCTTCATCAGATCGGCGCGGCGCTTGGGGCCGACGCCCTCGATCTTATCGAGCGTGGAGTTGTAGCTCTCGCTGCGGAGCTGGCGCTGGTAGGTGATGGCGCTGCGGTGGGTCTCCTCCTGGATGTTCCCCACAAGGGCGAAGACCGCCTGGTTGCCGCTGATGCCGATCTCCCGCCCGTCGGGGGTGATGAGGGCGCGGGTGCGGTGCCGGTCGTCCTTGACCATGCCGAAGATCGGCACCGAGAGCCCCAGCTCCTCCACCGCGCGCCGCGCCGTCGCCGCGTGCACGTCGCCGCCGTCGATGAGCAGCAGGTCGGGCAGGGGCGCGAACTTCT
>CAJOFI010000154.1 GCA_905233595.1 uncultured Oscillospiraceae bacterium
AGCGGCGGCGACAGCTCCCCCAGAGGGGGAGCCAAGAGACGCGCGGACGTTGACGGCATCGCTGAAAATGAGCAGCTCATGCAAAAGCACCGGGCGAAGACGCAGAAGCGAACGTCTTCGCCCTTTTTTCTCGCCGAATGCGCGCGGCGCGCTTGCAATTGCGGAGGCTTCCAAGTATAATAAAGACAAGTTCGCGCTACACGCGCGCTTTGAGGAGAATATGCCATGAAAATCTGCCTGCTGAACGATTCCTTCGCGCCGGTGCTCGACGGCGTGGTCAACGTGGTGATGAACTACGCCGATTATCTGATGCGCGACCACGGCGCCGACGTGATGGTCGGGACGCCGAAATATCCCGGCGCCGATTACAGCGCCTACCCCTATTCCGTCGTGCCGTACCAGAGCTTTGACACCACGGCGCTCACCAACGGCTACCGCACCGGCAACCCCTTCTCCGGCAAGGCGGTGGCGGAGCTCGCGGCCTTTCAGCCCGAGATCATCCACAGCCACTGCCCCGCCTCCGCGACCGTGATCGCAAGGCTTCTGCGCGAGGAGTGCGGCGCGCCCATCGTCTTTACCTATCATACCAAGTACGATATCGACATCGCCCGCGCCGTGAAGGTCAAGCTCGCCGCGAAGGAAAGCATCCGCGCGATGGTCAGCAACATCGAGGCCTGCGACGAGACCTGGGTGGTCAGCCGCGGCGCGGGCGAGAGCCTCAAGGCGCTCGGCTTCCAGGGGGACTACCGCGTCATGTATAACGGCGTGGACTTTGAAAAGGGCAGGGCGGACGCCGCCCTCGTCGCGCGCACGACCGCTGACTATGATCTGCCCGAGGGCGTGCCGGTCTTCCTCTTCGTGGGGCGCATGATGACCTACAAGGGGCTGCCGCTGATCCTCGACGCGCTCAAGCTGCTCGCCGACAGCGGGCAGGACTTCCGTATGGTCTTCGTCGGCAAGGGGCCGGATCAGGCGATTCTGGAGCGTAAGGCGACAGAGCTCGGCCTCATGGAAAACGGCCGCGCGGGCAAGTGCATCTTCACAGGCCCCATCTACGACCGGGAGGCTCTGCGCGCCTGGAACACCCGCGCCGACCTCTTCCTCTTCCCCTCCACCTTCGACACCAACGGTCTCGTCGTGCGCGAGGCCGCGGCCTGCGGGCTGGCAAGCGTGTTGATCGAGGGCTCCTGCGCCGCAGAGGACGTGACGAACGGGCGAAACGGCTTCACCATCGAGGAGACGCCGGAGGCCATGGCCGCGCTGCTGCTGGAGCTGTGCCGGGATCTCAAGCGTCTGCGCGCGGTCGGCGACTGCGCCATGGAGGAGCTCGTCCTCTCCTGGCGCGACTGCGTTTCCACCGCTTACGAGCGCTATCAGGTCGTGCTGGACGAAAAGCGGCGCGGCGCGTTCGATAAGAAGAAGCAGCCGATGGATCTGCTCGTCTCGCTCACCGCCCGCAGCATGGAGGAGAGCGAGCGCTACCGCCAGATCCGCCGGGAGCTGTTCGGCGATTTCAAGGAGAGCGCCGTCGGCATGATGGAGAACATCCAGGACGCGGAGGACGCCCTCGAGCAGCTTTTCGATAAGATCGGGGAGACCGTCCGCCGCGAGATCGACTCCCATCATCTGCGCTGAGAGCGCCCTGAGGGGAGACAACGAAGAAGCACGGGGGCGCAGCCTCCGGAAAGGGAGCGCCGGACATGGATTTTCAGTCATTTGTGAATACAGTGGAAATGCCGTGCTGCGTGATGTCGGTGGAGAACAAGCGCGACGGCACCTGCGGGATGATCCGCATCATCGCGGCAAACGCGCGTTACCGGGAGACGATGGGGCCTGCCTACTACGACGGGATGCCCTATTACGAGCTGGTGCCGCAGGACAACAAGTTTGAGGACTACTGCTACCGCGCGGCGATTCTCAAGCAGCGCATGCACGCCTACGTGGAGACGCGGGCGCTGCACGCCTGGACGGATCAGACCCTGATCCCCCTCGCCTCCGACCGGGAGGAGCTGGGCTACTGCCAGTTCATCTTTGAATTCACGCAGGAGGCCGACCCCGGGCGTATGTCGGCGGTGTCGGTCAACGCGGCGAAGGCGGTCATCCGCGCAAGCCTTACGCTCTTGAACTCCGAGGACTTTCACGGCAACGTGCGCGCCGTGCTCGAGAGCATTCGGGAGGAGGCGCGCGCAAAGGTCGCCCAGATCCTGCTGATCGACCGGGAGCACCGCCGCGCGGTGGATTTCTGCCGCGTCCTCTCCTCGGACGCTTCGCCGCACAGGCAGGATATTCGCTCGATCTCCTACGAGCTTGCGGATTCCTGGGAGAGCATGATCGGCGTGAGCAACGCGCTGCTGCTCCAGAACGAGCAGGATTTCGAGCCGATCAAGCGGGATAACCCCGCCTGGGCGGCTTCCCTGCGGGAAAACTGCGTGCAAAGCCTCGCGCTCGTGCCCCTGCGCCGCAGCGGGGACGTGATCGGATACCTGTACGTGCTGAACTTCGACACGGAGAAAACCGTGGAGGTCAAGGAGCTTCTGGAGCTCATGTCCTTCATCCTCGGTTCGGAGATCTACAACAATCTGCTGCTGCAAAAGCTGGAGGAGCTGAGCCTTGTGGACACGCTCACCGGTATCCGCAACCGCCGCGCCATGAAGCTCAGAATGCAGCATCTGACCGAGCAGCCGAACACCCCCTTCGGCATCGTGAACATCGACCTCAACGGCCTCAAGGTCGTCAACGACCGGGACGGGCACGAGGCGGGGGACAGGCTGCTGGTCCAGGCGGGGGAGGTCTTGAAGAAGGTCTACTACGAGGAGGATCTGTTCCGCACCGGCGGGGATGAGTTCATCATCATTACAAGCGGCATCAACCGCGAGACCTTCGAGAGAAAGCTCCAGCGTCTGCGGAGCGACATGCTGAAAAACGAGCTTGTGTGCTTCGCCATCGGCGAATGCTGGTCGGAGGGCGGGACGGATCTCACGGCGGCCTTCCGCACGGCGGACGAACGCATGTACGCCGATAAGCAGGCTTTTTATCAGCAGCACCCGGAGCTCAAGAGAAAGTGAAGCTTCTAAAAAGTTGGGCGAATTCGCACAAGCGGCTGACAGCCGTCCCCGCGGCAACGCTCATTGTTTTGAGATCCTTTCGGATCGCTTTGAAAATGCCTTTTCTTTCCTTTTCTCCTCAAAACGCAAAACCGGAAAGCCTCAGCCCAGCAGCGCCAGCAGCTCCTCGCGGCTCAGGGCGCTCAAGCTCTTGCTCTCGCCGCTCAAAACGGCGTCGGCGAGATCGCGCTTGGCCTCCTGCAAGGCGAGGATGCGCTCCTCGATGCTGTCCTTGACGATGATGCGATAGACCGTCACCTGGTTTCGCTGCCCGATGCGGTGGGCGCGGTCAGTGGCCTGGTTCTGCGCGGCGAGGTTCCACCAGGGGTCGTAGTGGATCACCACATCCGCCCCCGTGAGGTTCAGCCCCGTGCCGCCCGCCTTGAGCGAGATGAGGAAGACCGGCGTCGTGCCCTCGTTGAACTGACGCACCAGGCGCAGGCGCTGCTCCTTCGGCGTCGCGCCGGTGAGCTTGTAGTATGGGATCGCTGCCGCCTGCAGATCCTGCTCGAGCAGGGCGAGCATGGAGGTAAACTGCGAGAAGACCAGCATCCGGTGCCCGCCGCCGATGGCGCTCTGGATCAGCTCCATGCAGGCTGTGCGTTTGGCGCTGCCGCCGTGGTAGTCGTCGAGCAGCAGGGAGGGGTCGCAGCAGATCTGGCGGATGCGCGTCAGCTCCGCGAAGA
>CAJOFI010000155.1 GCA_905233595.1 uncultured Oscillospiraceae bacterium
GCGCGATCTTCTGGATGTGGATCATCGCCTTCTTCGGCATGGCCACCATCTACGCCGAGGCGGTGCTCGCGCAGGAGACGCGCAAGGTCGAGGCTGACGGCACGGTGCACGGCGGCCCGGTGTATTACATCAAGCGCGCCTTCCCCAACCATTTCGGCAGCTTCCTCGCGGGCTTCTTCTCCGTGGCGGCCTTCCTCGCGCTGGGCTTCATGGGCAGCATGGTGCAGTCGAACTCCATCGGCGCGGCCATCAGCAACGCCGTGCACGTCCCGAGCTGGCTGGTCGGCGTCTTCGTTACGGGCGCGGCGGCGCTCATCTTCATCGGCGGCATCCAGCGCATCGCGGCGGTGACCGAGAAGCTTGTGCCGGTAATGGCGGTGCTCTACCTCGTGGGCGGGCTGGTCGTGCTCATCTGCAAGGCGCAGCAGCTTCCCGAGGCCATCGGCATGATCTTCCGCTACGCCTTCCAGCCCAACGCCCTCATCGGCGGCAGCATCGGCTTTGCCCTCAAGACCGCGATCAGCCAGGGCGTCAAGCGCGGCCTCTTCTCCAACGAAGCCGGTATGGGCTCCACGCCCCACGCCCACGCGATGGCAAACGTCAAGAAGCCCCACGACCAGGGGGTTGTCGCGATGGTCGGCCTCTTTATCGACACCTTCGTCGTCCTCACCATGACCGCCCTCGTCGTCATCACCACCCTCTATGCCGGAAACGGCGTGCTCGCCTCCGGCGCGGCGGAGGGCGTCAACAAGGCCAACATGGCGCAGCTTGCCTTCTCCGCTGTCTTCGGCGAGGGCGTCGGCTCGCTGTTCGTCGCGGTCTGCCTGCTGTTCTTTGCCTTCTCCACGATTTTGAGCTGGAACTTCTTCGGCAAGGTGAACGTGCAGTATCTCTTCGGCAAGAAGGCCATCCCCGTCTATTCCGCCGTGGCGCTGGTGTTCATCTTCCTCGGCTCCCTGCTGTCAAACGACCTCGTGTGGGAGCTTGCCGATATGTTCAACCAGCTCATGGTCATCCCCAACGTCATCGCCCTGATCGCCCTCTCCGCGCTGGTCGTCAAGGCAAGCAAGTGAGTGGCCGGCGGTCAGTAAATAATGAACAGTTAAGGTGTCGCTTCGCGACGATTATAAGGAACTGTTCACTCTTCACTTTTCATTATTCACTAAAAAAGGGAGCCGTGAGAAAACTTCGTTTTCTCACGGCTCCCTTTTTTCCGAATAGCTTACAGCAGGTTCAAGATGAGGGTCAGCACGACGAAAGCCAGCGCGAACCATTTCGTGGCCTTGGCAAGCTTGGCGTCGAGCGTCTTGGCCTTGCCCTTGGACATGAAGGTCTCGGCGCCGCCGGAGATCGCGCCGGAGAGCCCCGCGCTCTTGCCGCTCTGCATGAGCACGATGGCGGTCACAGCCAGACCGGAGAGAACCTGCAGGATGGTGAAGATAACGGAAACGACAGTCATGTATTTCAATCCTTTCGATAGTATACTGCCATTAAGCCCAACTACTATAACACAGGATATTGTGGAATTCAAGAGTTTTTTTCACAAATCTCCGCTTTGCTTCACCGGCGTTTCACAGGGGGAATTCAGAGGGGGAGCGACTCTGAATTTTCGCCTCGGAAGACTTTCATCCGTTTTTGACGGGGCTTTGCCTCGGTTGAGCCGAGCCAAGCGTGGCTTCGCGCCGACCAAAGCGTGCTTTAAGCCCGTTTCAAAACGACCGTGGGCAAATTCACAAAATGTCTTTACGCAGCGCGGATTTTTTGTTATACTGTTCCGAAAGCATTTTTTTACGGAGGAAGCGCCATGTCCCGCGGTACGAAGGAAGCCCTTGCGGCGGCTCTCAAGCAGATGATGAAAATTAAGCCCATCGACCGGATCACGGTCAAGGATCTGGTGGAGCTGTGCGGCGTCAATCGGCAGACCTTCTATTATCATTTTGACGACGTGTACGACCTGCTCGAGTGGGTCTTTGAGGAGGACGCCAACCGCGTTCTTCCGCAGAAGGTCGTCTTCGAGCGCTGGCAGGAGGACGTGCTGTGCTTCATGCGCTATCTCCAGGAGAACGCCTCCTTCGCGCTCAACGTCTACAATTCCAACAGCCGCGTCTATATGCTGCGCTATCTGGAGGAGAAAATGGCGGCCTGCATCCGCAGCTTTGCGGTCATCGTCTCCGAGGGGATGAACATCGACCGGCAGGATTTTGAGTTCGTCGTGCAGTTTTACGCCAAGTGCGCCATCGGCTTCATCGCCCAGTGGCTGGATCTCGGCATGGTCTTTCCCATGGAAATCTCCGACGAGCGCATCCTGCGCACCATGGACGAGAGCGTGGAGAATCTGCTGCGGCGCTTTGCGCAGTGAAAAAGGGAGAGGAGAAGCGATGGCGGAACAGAAGACGAACGTGATGCGCGTTCTGGAACAGAAGAAGATCCCCTACACGGCGCACAGCTATCCCCATGGGGAGGAGGCGGTGGACGGCCTGACCGTGGCGCAGCTTACGGGCGAGGACGCGGCGAAGGTCTTCAAGACCCTGGTCGCCGTGGGCGCGAGCAAGAGGCTTTACGTTTTCGTGATCCCCGTCGCCATGGAGCTGGAGCTGAAAAAGGCGGCCAAGGCGGTGGGGGAGAAGTCCGTCGCCATGCTCAGAGTGAGCGAGCTTCTCCCGGCGACGGGCTACGTGCGCGGCGGCTGCTCGCCCATCGGGATGAAAAAGCTTTATCCCACGACCTATCACAGCAGCATCGAGGCGCTCGACACGGTGCTCGTCAGCGCGGGGAAGATCGGCTGGCAGATCGAGCTTGCCCCCTCGGCGCTCCTTCAGCTCACACGCGGGAAGACCGCGGATATTGCAACAGAGGATTGACTATGTAGGACAGCATTTTTATCAAGGGCGCGCGGGAGAATAACCTCAAGAATATCGACCTCGAGATCCCGCGCGACAAGCTCGTCGTCGTGACCGGCCTCTCCGGCAGCGGGAAATCCA
>CAJOFI010000156.1 GCA_905233595.1 uncultured Oscillospiraceae bacterium
CGCGCATCGCCGATCACTCCTTTTGTTTCTCATGGTCTCAGTATAAACCATGAGCTGTCCCATAGAACGGACTTTCAAAGGAAGAGACGACTTTCTTATTTAGTTATTAAAAAGGGTATTTTCCGGTGAAATAGCCGTTTAAGAAGGCCTCGGCGAGGCTGTTGGGCTTGATGCTTGCGCGCGCATCCCCGACGCTGAACCAGCGCCAGTCGTCCACCTCGAAATTGGCGTGCACCTCCGGCTCCGCCACCGTGACGGTGAAGTTGAGCATCAGCGTGTTCGTGGGGGCGAAATAGTGGCTGTGGTTAAAGTGCACGCTCAGCGCCTCGAGCCCCACCTCCTCGCGCACCTCGCGCGCGGCGGCGGCTTCGGCGTCCTCGCCTCGGTTTACATAACCCGCAACCAAAACGTAGTGCGGAGCAAGCGGTCGCGCTGCTCGTTCAGCACGATCATGCTGCAGGCGGTGTTGAAGACCGGGTAGCGGTACTCCCCGCAGCTCTCGCACCAGGGCGTGAGCCCCTCGTGCGGGTGCTCGCGCATCTGCAGCTTCGTTCCGCAGTGCATACAGTAGTTCATTTCCATCGTGTCACCCCGCGTAGTTTTCCCGCGCCCAGCGCAGGAGGATCTCAGCGGCCTGCCCACGCAGGTCAACGCTCTCCGCGCCGAGCAGGATCAGCACCAGCTCATGCCGCTCCCCCGCCACCGTGACGGGCATCGAAACGCTCAGGCAGAAGCCCGCGCGGTTGGTGTTGCCGGTCTTGAGTCCCGTGACGCCGGGGAGGTTGAAGACCATGGGGTTGGAGTTTGCGGTGGTGTAGTTCAGGCTTGGGAGCTTCGCGTACTGGCGGGAGGTGAGATCCGTGATCTGCGGAAAATGCGCGAGGATATAGCCGCAGAGCGTGAAGAGCTCGCTTGCGCTCATGAGGTTCTGGTGCTTGACCGGCACGCTCTCCCCCAGATAGACCGGCAGCCCGTGCACCGTGTAAAACTCGGCGGACTTGAGCCCCAGCTCCCTTGCGCGCGCGTTCATGCGCTCGACGAAGGCGCTCTCGCTGCCCGCGAGATGCTCGGCGATGGCGAGGGCGGATTCGTTGCTCGAGGCGAGCAGCATCGCCGTCACCAACTCCTCAAGCGGAAGCGTCATGCCCGCCTTGAGCTTGAGGATGCCGTCGGGGGATTCCGAGAGGCTCTCTACCGCTTTGGAGACGGTCACCGGCTCGTCCATGCGCGCCTCCCCGTCCTCCACCGCCTCCACGACCAGCAGATAGGTCATGAGCTTGGTGAGGCTCGCGATCGGAAAGCTGCGGCTGGACTGGCTCGTAAAGAGGAGCTTGCCATTGCTCGCGTCCCCCAGCACGATGGCGTTGAAGGCCTCGAAATAGCCGTTTTCGCGCAGGGTCTGGGGATCGGGGCGGAAGGGCCGGTCGCAGAGGAAATCGACCCGCGTGCCGGAGACCGTCTGCGCCGTCACGTCCAGCATCAGCTCGATGTCCGTGAGGTTCAGATAGAGATCGCTGCCGTCGCGATAGCTGTAATATTTGCGCTCCTGCCCGTCGTAGTAGAGCTTGTTGCGCCGCAGGGCGAGCATGGTGACGCGGCTCACGGCGGGATAGGCGCCGCCGGCGGATTCGTTGTCCGCCTCCACGCCGGGATGGATGAAGAAGCTGTAACCGTCCTGCGTGGAGTACATATAATTGTAGCGAAACTGCTTTTCCGTTCCGCTGAGCGCGGCGGAGAGATCGCGCAGGGAGAGATAGAGGTTTCCGGCGTAGGCGTCCTGCAGGGCGCGCACGGGCGTCGCCTTGTCCCCCACCGTGACGGTCAGGGCGAAGGGCTCGCCGTCGTCGGCGAAGGCCGGGACAGGCAGCGCCAGCAGCAGCGCAAGGCACAGCAGCAGAGCAAGAAGCTTCCTCATGCCGCGTCCTCCACAGGGATATCGTCCCGGAAGAAGAGCTGCGCGCTGTTGAACACGCCGTTGACCCACTCGCGCACGTCATGCGTCGCGCTCCGGATCATGGTATAGCGCAGGTTGTCTGCGTTAAAAAGCTCCGTCCAGCCCTGCAGCGCGCGGTAGGAGCGCTCCGGCTCCACGCGGTCGTCCCACTCGCCCTCCACGATATACAGGCGGTGGATCGGGTAGTTCTCGGGCTTGAGCCCGGCGCTGCTCCACTCCTCGCGCAGCGCGTCCTGCCGCAGGGAGCCACCCCCGATCATGGCAAAGTTGGCGCAGAGATCGAGGTTCGGGGCAAGGACGCTGTTTCGCGTCATGTAAGAGCCGAAGCTCGCCCCGGCGACGCCGAAATGCTCCCGCGCCTCGGCGATCTCGCTTCTTGAGGAACCGGCAGCATAGGTGGAGAGCTCCTCCACGACGAGCGGCAGGATCTCATTGGCAAACTCGTGCCCGAACTGGTCGTAGTCACGCACGGAGTCGTGCGCGACGGCGGCGTCGTTCGTGATGTAATCGCAGGTGGAAACGACGATCATCGGTTCACATAGCCCGCGCGCGATCATGTTGTCCAGCACGTCGGTCAGCTTGACGTAGCGGGACTCGTAGGCGAGCTCCCCGGGGAACCAGAAGTTCTCGTTCGCGCCGTTGATGTGCAGCAGGAAGAGCACGTTGTAGGGTCGATCCTCGGTGTAGCCGTAGGGTAGATAGGCGTTGAGCTTCTTCGGGTAGTTTCCCTCTGTCCCGTAGTGATAATCGCGCGTGAGGTAGCTGAGCGTCACGACGCTGCCCTGCTGCTCACAGGGCTCGAAGAAGGAATCGTCGATAAAGCTGTCCGTAAGCGCCGCCGCCGAAAGCGCGATCGGTTCCGGCGTGACGACAGGCTCCGCCGTGGGCTCCGGGCTCGGCGTCGGCTCCGGCTCAAGCGCAACATAGGGCGTCGGCGTCGGCAAAACGGCCGAACCCGGGTGGATCGACAGCGAGTACCAGGCCAGCACGAGCAGCGGCACGGCAAAGATCAGCAAGAAGAATTTTTTCATCCGCAGAGTACCTCCCCAGTCATGGGCAGAGGGCGCGTAACGGTCGCGCCTTTCGTTTCAATGCCGCTATTATAGCTTGTTTTTTCCTCTCTTACAAGTGGGAATCCGAAGAAATCCACAGCGCGCAGCCGTCCTGGAGGCCGTTCGGCGCTTTCCTCTCTATAAAAAAATCCCCATGGCGGAAGCCATGGGGAAAAGGGGTATCAAATTACTCGTTGATGCCGATGACAACACCGGAACCGACGGTGCGGCCACCCTCACGGATAGCGAAACGCAGGCCGTTCTCGATGGCGATCGGGGTGATCAGCTCGACGTCCATATCGACGTTGTCGCCGGGCATGCACATCTCAACGCCTTCGGGCAGGGAGATGACGCCGGTCACGTCGGTGGGGTGTGACGGCCGCCCTCTTCCTTGGACAGGACGTAGACCTGACCCTTGAACTTGGTGTGGGGGTGAATGCTCTTGGGAGCAGCCAGAACCTGGCCACGCTCAACGGACTTCTTGTCGATGCCGCGGAGCAGGCAGCCCACGTTGTCGCCGGCCTCGGCGTACTCGAGGGTCTTGTGGAACATCTCGGTGCCGGTGACGGTGGTCTCGGTGGACTCGTCCTTCAGGCCAACGATCTCGACCTTGTCGCCGATCTTCACGCGGCCACGCTCAACACGACCGGTAACAACGGTGCCACGACCGGAGATGGTGAACACGTCCTCAATGGGCATCAGGAAGGGCTGGTCGGCCTTGCGGTCAGGAGTGGGAATCCACTCGTCAACAGCGTCCATGAGCTCCTTGATGCAGGCGTACTCAGGAGCGTTGGGATCGTTGCTCTCGCAGATCAGAGCATTCAAAGCGCTGCCGCGGATGATCGGGGTGTCGTCGCCGGGGAAGCCGTAGAAGTCGAGCAGCTCGCGGACTTCCATCTCGACGAGCTCGAGCAGCTCAGGGTCGTCGACCTGGTCGCACTTGTTCAGGAAAACGAGCACGGAGGGCACGTTCACCTGACGGGCCAGCAGCAGATGCTCGCGGGTCTGGGCCATGGGGCCGTCGGAGGCGGCGATGACCAGGATCGCGCCGTCCATCTGCGCGGCGCCGGTGATCATGTTCTTGATATAGTCGGCGTGGCCCGGGCAGTCCACGTGAGCGTAGTGACGCTTGCTGGTCTTGTACTCCACGTGGGCGGTGTTGATGGTAATGCCGCGCTCGCGCTCCTCGGGGGCCTTGTCGATGGAGCTGTAATCGGTGTACTCGGCGTCGCCGAACATGGCGAGGTACTTGGTGATGGCAGCAGTCAGAGTGGTCTTGCCATGGTCAATGTGACCGATGGTCCCGATGTTGACATGCGGGAGGGATCTGTCGAATGCTTGCTTGGCCATTGGAATCATTCCTCCTTAAAAGTGAGTTGATTGTTGAAAAGTCCTGAGTGGGTCAATTTTACACGATTCTCAGGAATATTGCAATAGGCAATTTGGGAAAAAACCTTGTAAATCAAGGATTTTTTCACTTCCGCCCGTGGATGATGGTCTCCTGCAGGCTCCTGGGCAGCTCCACGTAGTGGCTGGGCTCCATGGAGTAGTTGGCGCGGCCCTGGGTCTTGCTGCGCAAATCCGTGGCGTAGCCGAACAT
>CAJOFI010000157.1 GCA_905233595.1 uncultured Oscillospiraceae bacterium
CGATAACGCGCTCAAGTGCAAGTTCAATGGCGGTACGATCCCCATCGGCTATGTGATCGACGATGAGCAGCATTTTCAAGTCGATCCGATCACAGCGCCATATGTGCTGGAAGTGTTCAAACGCTACGACAAAGGCGCAACCATGACCGAACTCCGGGACTGGCTCAACGAGCAAGGTGTAAAGAACACTCGCGGCAATCCGATCACCTATAACTCCATCCAGCACATGCTCTGTAACCGTCGTTACATCGGAGAGTTTGCTTTTCGGGATACGGTGATTCCTAACGGAATTCCAAGTATTGTGCCGGATGACCTCTTTGAACGAGTCCAGAAGAAACTGGAGGTCAATAAAAAGGCCCCGGCCCGTCACAAAGCCGAGGACGACTACCTGCTGACCACCAAGATCTTCTGCGGCTACTGCGGCGCGTATCTCTGCGGGGAAAGCGGAACCGGGCGCAATGGGGTCTACCACTATTACAAGTGCGTTTCCGTGAAAAAGAAACGTGCTGAGTGTCAGTGCAAGCCCGTGCGAAAGGTGTGGCTGGAGAATCTTGTAATGGAATCCATCATGACGATGATGTCGGATAGCCGTACCATTGACGCCATTGTCTCAACGGTGATGATTATGCAGGAGCAGGAGAGCACGGCGCTGCCGATGTACGAGCAGCAGCTGCAGGAGACCAACACCGGCATCAATAACCTGCTCAACGCGATCCAGCAAGGTATTCTGACGAAATCCACAAAGCAGAGGTTGGATGAGCTTGAGGCTACCCGTGATGATCTGGAAACCCGGATTGCGCTGGAGAAGCTGGCCAAGCCCCGCGTCAGCGAGGAATATGTCCGGTTCTTCCTGGATCGCTTCCGCAATCTCGATACAACGAAGCTTGAGCATCGGAAAATGCTGATCGACATCTTCCTCAACTCGGTGTATGTGTACAACGACAGGATCGTAATTTCATGCAATTACAAGGACGGAACTAAAACTGTAAATTTTAGTGAAATGGAGAGCGCGCTTACCCTGCGCGCCTCCGCTTCCGGTTCGGATTTGGATTGCCCCGGTGCACCACGTCAAAACAGGGCCGCAAGGTCATGTGGCGGCACTTGCACCGCCATATCGACCGGCGACCTTGTTTTTCCTTTTCCCAAGCCCGCCCCATGCTAACTTGATCACCGGTTCGGATATGGATTGCCCCGGCGCACCACGTCAAAACAAGGCCGCAAGGTCATGTGGCGGCACTTGCACCGCCACATCGACCGGCGACCTTGTTTTTCCTTTTCCGCCGCAAACCCACTCCGTTGGGCTTTGCGGCGGGACCGGTTCGGATATGGATTCTCCACCGGCACCACCAAAACAGGGGCTGAGAAGTTTCAATAGCTTCTCAGCTCCTCTGTTTATCGTAACTTTTTGGGCAAATAACGCGCATTTTGCCGATGCCGTTGGCATGGCGTTGGCACAAAATATTGACCTCTAAACCCGCTTTTTGCGGTATGAAATCCGGTCAAAATGGCAATGAAAATGCCAATGAAGGGAGGCTTTACAGCCCCCCTTCGTGCTTTTATGCTTAGGGAAGCGCTGATTAAATCCGGCGAGAGCGGATGCCGAGCAAATTTTCGTCGGATCAAGGCGCAAAAGTGCAGGAATACTTTGTGTATTTCAAACTCGAAGCTGGATTAATCAGCGCTTCCTTAGGAACTGTTCCCTCCCCCGCGACATTTCACAAATTGTTCAGAACTTTTTTCCCGTGGGGGCTTGCAAAAACAGAAAATTGTGGTATCATAAGCATCGTTAGCACTCATGGTTTTTGAGTGCTAACGATGCTGAATTTTGTAATATACTTTTATGGAGGGATAGATTATGAAACTCAAACCCCTGGCCGATCGTGTGGTTCTCCGGCAGAACGCCGCTGAGGAGAAGACCGCTTCCGGTATCTTCCTCACCCCGTCCGCGCAGGAGAAGCCCGAAATCTACGAAGTCGTCGAGGTGGGCCCCGGCGGTCTGGTGGACGGCAACGAGGTCAAGATGATCGTCACCGCGGGGCAGAACGTCCTCGTCGGCAAGTACAGCGGCAGCAAGGTCAAGCTGGACGATCAGGAGTACACCATCGTGCGCCAGTCCGACATTCTGGCCATCATTGAGTAAAAAATTGCAGGAGGCATTTTGAATTATGGCAAAGCAGATTATTTACGGCGAAGAAGCGCGCAAGGCCATTGAGCGCGGTGTCAACCAGCTGGCCGACACCGTGAAGATCACCCTCGGCCCCAAGGGCCGCAACGTGGTGCTCGATAAGAAGTACGGCACGCCCCTCATCACCAACGACGGCGTCACCATCGCCAAGGAGATCGAGCTGGAGGACGCTTTTGAGAACATGGGCGCCCAGCTCATCAAGGAAGTCTCCACCAAGACCAACGACGTTGCCGGCGACGGCACCACCTCCGCCACCGTGCTGGCGCAGGCCATGATCAACGAGGGGCTCAAGAACCTCGCTGCGGGCGCAAACCCCATGACCATGAAGCGCGGCATCCAGAAGGCCACCACCGAGGCCGTCAAGGCGGTCAAGAGCGTGTCCCAGCCCGTGAGCGGCTCCAACGACATCGCGCGCGTCGGCACCATCTCCTCCGGGGACGAGGTGATCGGCACCCTGATCGCCGAGGCCATGGAGAAGGTCAGCCAGAACGGCGTCATCACCATCGAGGAGAGCAAGACCGCCGAGACTTACAGCGACGTGGTCGAGGGCATGCAGTTTGACCGCGGCTACCTCTCCCCCTACATGGTCACCGATACCGACAAGATGGAGGCCGTCATTGACGACGCCTGCATCCTGCTGACGGACAAGAAGATCTCCAACATCCAGGAGATCCTGCCCCTGCTCGAGCAGATCGTCAAGGCCGGGCGCAAGCTCCTCATCATCGCCGAGGACGTGGAGGGCGAAGCCCTTGCCACGATCGTGCTCAACAAGCTGCGCGGCACCTTCACCTGCGTGTGCGTCAAGGCTCCCGGCTTTGGCGACCGCCGCAAGGAGATGCTGCAGGACATCGCGATCCTGACCGGCGGCCAGGTCGTCTCCAGCGAGCTCGGCATGGAGCTCAAGGACGCCGGGCTTGAGGTTCTGGGTCAGGCGCACCAGGTCAAGGTCACCAAGGAGAACACCATCATCGTGGACGGCGCCGGCGATCCCCTGCAGATCCGCGCCCGCGCCGCGCAGATTGAGCGCCAGATCGAGACCACGACCTCCGATTATGACCGCGAGAAGCTGCAGGAGCGTCTGGCCAAGCTCTCCGGCGGTGTGGCCGTCATCAAGGTCGGCGCCGCTACCGAGACCGAGATGAAGGAGAAGAAGCTGCGCATCGAGGACGCGCTGAACGCCACCCGCGCCGCAGTGGCCGAGGGCATCGTCCCCGGCGGCGGCACCGCTTACGTGCTGGCTGCCAAGGCGGCTGAGAAGCTGCTGGGCGAGCTGGATGGCGATGAGAAGACCGGCGCCGCCATCGTGGCCAAGGCGCTGCGCGCTCCCATCATGCAGATCGCCGCGAACGCCGGTGTCGAGGGCGCGGTCATCCTCAACAAGGTTTCCGAGTCCGATAACCCGAACTTCGGCTACGACGCCGCGAACGACAGCTACGGCGACATGATCGCCCTCGGCATCGTTGACCCGACCAAGGTCTGCCGCAGCGCGCTGGAGAACGCCGCCTCTGTCGCCTCGATGGTGCTCACCACCGAGAGCCTCGTCGCCGACATCCCCGAGAAGAATCCTCCCATGCCCGCAGCCCCCGACATGGGCGGCATGTATTGATCGAGACGAAAAGGTCTTGAGAAACGCTCGCTTTTCGGCGTAGGGCTGCCCGTAGCTGCACCGGCTTTACGCCAAAAGCGTTCCGTATGAAATGAGATCCCCCAGGGAATGAGCTTTCGCTCGTCCCCTGGGGGATTTTTATACGATGCAGGGAATACAGTTCCTAATCTCCATCGACCTTAAAGCCCTCGCCGTGTACCTCGGTGGAGTCGGTGACGTAGGTGAAGGCGGCGGGGTCTGTCTGCCGGATGAGGCGCAGCGTCTGGGCAAGCACGTTGCGGCGCGTCACCGTGACCACCATCTGCTTATCCTTCCCGGTGTAGCCGCCCTGCGCGCTCAGGAGCGTGGTGCCGCGCCCGGTCTGCTCGTTGAGCGCGCGGGAGATCTCCTCCCCCCGCTCGGTGATGACGTAGATGACCTTCGCGTAGTCCACGCCCTGCGCCAGCGCGTCGATGACCTTGGAGGAGAGATAGATCGTGATCGCGGAATAGAGCGCGACCTCAACATCCCGGAAGATCAGCACCGCAATGGCCACCACAGCCGCGTCGATGAGCAGGAGCATGATGCCGTTTGGCACGTTGGGGAAGGGCTTTTTCAGCAGCAGCGCCGCAAGATCGGTGCCCCCGGTGCTGATGCCGCGCAGGAACAGGATGCCCACGCCCAGCCCCGACAGCACGCCGCCCGCCACCGCCGCGAGCAGCTCATTGTTGCTGTAGCCCGGCAGGATCGCGCCGAAGAGGTCGATGAAGGCCGAGACGTCGCCACCAGCGTCATCGTCAGCGCGCGCAGACCCAGCAGCCGCCATGCCGCAAGCAGCAGCGGCACATTCAGCAGCAGCGCCCACACGCCCACGCTGACGGGCGAAACGTAGGCCAGCGCCGTGGCAAGCCCCGAAACGCCGCCCGGCGCAATGTCGTTCGGCACCGTGAAGGCCGCGACCGCCAGCGCCACCAGCGCGCTCCCCGCCGCCGAGTAGATCAGATCCAGCAAAAAGCCCTTCCAGCCCTGCGGTGCAAGCTCTTTTCTCATGGAACGCCCCTCCGTTGTCCTCGCTGCTCTCTGCGAGTATCATAGCACGTTTCCGTCTCCGTGGCAAGAAGCACGAAAGGGCAAGTCTGAAAACGCAGGTCTGGTGATGCGCCGGGCTGGCGTTTTTAGAGATGCCAGACAAGGGATGTGAAAAAAGCCTTTTCACATCCCTGGCGCTTCCGGTGTTCCGTTTTCAGAGCTGCCCGCAAGTGATTTCGGAGCAGTTCAAGTACCCTTCCAGCAAAAGCAGCAAGCATCGCTTCCATTGGCGGCCGCAGGCAGTCTGACCGTAAGCCCTCGCAAAAAGCTCCCGAGCCTGTCTGAAAACCGAAAGCCGGGGCTTGGCCGCCTTACAGCTCGGCCTTCAGCTTCGCGATGCAGTCCTCGCAGACGTTGCGCCCCTTGAAGCTCACAATATTCTTCGTGCTGTCACAGAACACACAGGCCGCCTCGTATTTGCGGAGAATAATGCTCTCCCCCTCGACATATATTTCCAGTGCATCCTTTTCCGCAATATCCAGCGTCCGGCGCATCTCGATCGGCAAAACGATCCGCCCCAGCTCATCCACCTTGCGGACGATACCAGTTGATTTCATCCTCTTCCTCCTAAATCCCTAAAAGTTAAGCTCGCAATGCCCCGCCCGGAACGGCTGAAGCTTGCTCACTCTCGTATGATGTTAATTATTATACCATATTCGACAAAGTCTGCAACAACAAATTTCTTAAAATTTAATTTTGGAGGAAAATTTTATGTTGTCCTGTATTCTATGCGCGCTCTATCTCAGCGCCATTCTCTCCGCCGCGGCCACCGGACAGACTGACGCGGGCAGCGCGATGATGGAGGGAGCCGAACAGGCTGTGCGCTTTTGTCTGACGCTGTCGGGCTCGCTCTGTCTCTGGAGCGGGGCGCTGGAACTGTTGGAGCGTATCGGCGGCGCCTCGGCGCTGGGTCGGGCGCTGCGCCCGCTGCTGGGGCGGCTGTTCCCGCGCTGCGCGAAGGACGGCGCCGCCTTTTCCGCCTTGACGGAGAACGTGAGCGCAAACCTCCTCGGTCTCGGCAATGCCGCTACACCCGCCGGTATTCGCGCGGTCAAGCGCATGGCGCAGCTCGGGGTGGAGGACGAGCTGGGTCTCTTCGTCGTGCTCAACACCGCCTCCATCCAGCTTCTGCCGACGACCATCGCCTCCCTGCGCGCCGCTGCCGGGGCGCGCGCCCCCTTTGACGTTCTGCCTGCGGTGCTGCTCTCCT
>CAJOFI010000158.1 GCA_905233595.1 uncultured Oscillospiraceae bacterium
CGCTGAATAAATCGCCGCACGCATCTTGACGGCATATTTTCCGCCTGATTTTGTCGCGAAATCTTGCAATACACAAAGTATTCCTGCGATTTCTCGCCTTCATCAGACGAAAAATCTGCTCGCCAATCTGCGCACTTCGATTTAATCAGCGCTTCCCTAAGCCTCGGGCGCAGCGCCGGGCAGGCGTTTTTAGAGCTGCCCTCAAGGGGACTGAATCGTTAAAGCAGCCCCTGGTCGATCGCCATGTCGTGCTCCGCAGCCAGCATTTCGGCGGCGTTGAAGCCCATCTTCTTCTGGCGGTTGTTCATGGCGGCCAGCTCCAGAATGACGGCGAGGTTGCGCCCCGGCGTGACCGGGATGGTCACCAGCGGCAGCTTGACGCCCAGGATGTCCTCATACTCGCTGGTTAGCCCCAGGCGGTCGTAGGCCTTGCCCTGCACCCAATGCTCCATGCGCACAACGAGGTCGATGCCCGTCTCCGGCTTGATCGCGCCGACGCCGTAGATGTGCCGCACGTTGATGACGCCGATGCCGCGCAGCTCCATATAGTGGCGGATGATCGCCGGGGCGGAGCCGATGAGGGTATCGCGGTTGACGAGCTTGATCTCCACCGCGTCGTCGGCGACGAGGCGGTGCCCGCGCTTAATGAGCTCGAGCGCGGTCTCGCTCTTGCCGATGCCGCTGTCACCGCAGAGCAGCACGCCCTCGCCGTAGATCTCCACCAGTACGCCGTGGGTCGTCATGCGCGGGGCGAGGTGGTTGCGCAGGGAGCTGATGAGGTTTGCCTGAAATTCCGAGGTGTCCTCCTCGGTGATGAAGAGGTTGCGGTCGTGCTTCTCCGCCATCTCCAGGCACTCGCGGGAGGGCTTTACCCCGTGGCAGATCACGAGCGCGCAGATATCGTAGGCCATGAAGCGCTCGTAGGCCGCGAGGCGCTGCTCCCGCGAGAGCGTGTCGAGGTAGGTGGACTCCACCCGCCCGATCATCTGGATGCGCTTGGGGTCAAAGTAGTTGTAAAAGCCGGTGAGCTGCATGGCGGGACGGTTCACGTCCGCCGTGGTGACCACCGCGTCCCCGTAGTTTTTCGCGAGATGCAGGGGCTTGAGCCCATGCTCCTCCACCACGGTCTTGAGCTTGACGGAATACTTCGTCTTCACGCGCTTGCCCTCCATTGATAGAATATGCAGGTCTGGTCGAGTTCATTTCCGATTCTGAGCCGGGCGTTTCGTCTCCTCAAAACTCACGACTCAAAACGCAAAGCTTTTATCACAGAACGATCAGTTCCATCTTGGGCGCTTTGGTGATGACCTCCGCGCCTTCGGGGCGGATGATCATGACGTCCTCGATGCGCACGCCGAACTTGCCGGGCAGGTAGATGCCGGGCTCGGCGGAGCAGAGGTCGTTTTCCGCCATGGGCGCCTCCCCGCGCGGGCCTGCGAAGGGCGGCTCGTGGATGTCAAGCCCGAGGCTGTGGCCGAAGCCGTGGCCGAAGTAGGCGCCGTAGCCCGCCTCCTCGATGACCTTGCGCGCCGCGCCGTCGATGACCTTGCCGGGCACGCCCGAGCGCGCCGCCGCGATGCCCGCGAGCTGCGCCTTGAGCACGGTGTAGTAGACGTTCTTCATCTCCTCCGTGGCGCTGCCTACGGCGACGGTGCGCGTCATATCCGAGCAGTAGCCGCCGGAGAGGGAGCCGAAGTCCATCGTGATGAAGTCCCCGCTCTGGATGACCGTGTCGCCGGGGACGCCGTGGGGCATGGAGGTGTTCTTGCCGGTGACGACGATGGGGTCGAAGGAGTTGCCCTCGCTGCCGTGGCGCAGCATGCGGTAGACCAGCTCCGCCATGACCTCCTTCTCCGTCATGCCGGGGCGGATGATATGCAGCGTCTCCTCCAGCGCGGCCTCGCTGATGCGCTGGGCGCGGATCATGCAGGCGATCTCCTCCTCGTTCTTGGAGGCGCGCAGGGTGCTGAGGATCTCCTGCGCGGGCAGAAGCTCCAGCCCCAGCCGCTTCTGATAGCCAAGGTAGGCGCCGTAGCTGAGCTTCTGCTCCTCCGCGCCGAGGCGCTGCACCCCGTTTTCCCTGAGGGCGGCCGCAAGGCGCGCCATGAGCGGGTGCTGCCCGTCAAACTGCTGCACGGTGATGCAGGGGTCGGCGGCCTTTTCGGCGGCCTCGATATAGCGGGAGTCGGTGAGCAGATACGCCCGCTCCCTCGTCACGAGCACCGCGCCGTCGGTAAAGGGGAAGCCCACGGCGTAGCGCTGGTTCTTTTCGTCGGTGATGAGCAGCGCGTCGAGCTTCTTCTCCACAAGCTGCTGCTGGATCCTTGCGATGTTGTTCATAGTCCTGTCTCCTCTTCTGTTGCCCGCGGGAGCGTTACCGTAAATTTCGAGCCCTGCGGTTTGTTGGAACTGACGGCGATGCTGCCGCCGTGCGCCTGCACCGCGTCGTGCACGATGCTTAGGCCAAGACCGTTGCCGCCGGTGGCGCGTGAGCGCGCCTTGTCCACGCGGTAGAAGCGGTCGAAAATATAGCGTCTGTCCTCCTCGGGGATGCCGATGCCGGTATCCGCGACCTCGATCTCCACCGTGCCCCTCCCGGCGCGCACCGTCAGCTCCACGCTGCCTGCGGGGACGTTGTACTTGATGGCGTTCTCGGTGAGGTTGAAGATGATCTTGAAGAGCGCGTCGGAGCTGCCCATGACGACGCAGCCCTCCTCGAGTCGCGAGAGAAGCTGCACGTCCCGCTCCTTTGCCAGCGGGCGCAGCAGCACCAGCGCGTCCTCGGCCACACGCTTCACGTCCGTCGGCGCGGTGACGAGCGCCACGCCGTCGTCCATGCGGCTCAGGTCGAGCAGATCCTCCGTCGTGCGCTGCAGGCGCTGCGCCTCGTGGCCGATGTCGGCGGCGAATTCGCGCAGGGTGTCCG
>CAJOFI010000159.1 GCA_905233595.1 uncultured Oscillospiraceae bacterium
GCAGGCGCTTGGCCATCATGCTCTTGCCCGCGCCCGGCGGGCCGACGAGCAGGATGTTGTGCCCGCCCGCTGCCGCGATCTCCAGCGCGCGCTTGACGTTCTCCTGCCCCTTCACGTCCGCGAAGTCCGGCTGGGGCAGCGCGGCGGCGTGTATATCCGGCGGCTTGGCGGGCGAGAGCCGCGCCTCCCCGCGCAGGTGCCGGATGAGCTGCGCCACGGTCTCCACCGGGTAGACCTCCACGTTCTCCGCAAAAGCCGCCTCCGCCGCGTTCTCGGCGGGGACGAAAAGCTGCCTCACGCCCGCCCGCTCCGCGGCCAGCGCCATGGGCAGCGCGCCGTTCACCGGGCGAAGCTGGCCGGTGAGCGACAGCTCCCCCAGGAAGGCGCAGTCAGCGCCGGGCTTTCCGATCTCCCCGGAGGCCGCGAGAATGCCCGCCAGAATGGGCAGATCGTAGACCGTGCCCTCCTTCTTCTTGTCCGCCGGGGCGAGGTTGACCGTGATGCGGCTCACCGGGAAGCGGAAGCCGTTGTTGCGGATGGCGGCGTGCACCCGGTCGCGCGATTCCTTCACCGCCGCGTCGGGCAGACCCACGATGTCAAAATGCGGCATGCCGTTGGAGATGTTGACCTCCACCGAGACGGGGTAGCCCCCGATCCCGCTCACGCCGAAGGACGTGATTTTCGCGTACATACAATCACCCTCGTAAAAATTGAGCCGCTGCTTTGAGGCTGTTTCCTCTCAAAACTCACGGCTCAAAACTCAAAACTTATTCTTCGATGTCGCCGACAATGGCGATGTGCAGCTCGTCGAGCTGCTTGGGCGTGACCTCTGAGGGGGCGCCCATCATCACGTCCTGCGCGCTCTTGTTCATCGGGAAGGGGATGACCTCACGGATGGAGTCCTCCCCGGCGAGGAGCATGACCATGCGGTCCACCCCCGGGGCGATGCCCGCGTGAGGGGGCGCACCGTAGCAGAAGGCGTTGTACATGGCGGGGAACTTCTTCTTCACGTCCTCCTCGCCGAGGCGCACCATCTCAAAGGCCTTGACCATGATCTCGGGGTCGTGGTTGCGCACCGCGCCGGAGCTAAGCTCCACACCGTTGCAGACGAGGTCGTACTGGTCGGCGGTGATGGTCAAGGGGTCAATTTCGCCGCGCTCGGCCTTCAAGAGCACCTCCAGCCCGCCCGCGGGCATGGAGAAGGGATTGTGGCAGAACTCCAGCTCGCCGGACTCCTCGCCGATCTCGTACATCGGGAAGTCCACGATCCAGCAGAACTCGTAGCGCTCCTTGTCCATGTGGCCGGGAACGGCGGCGCCCAGCATTTTGCGCATGACGCCGGCGGTCTTGACGGCCTGGTCGTGCTTGCCGGCGGCGATGGCGACGAGGCAGCCCTCGCTCAGCTTGAGCGCCTCGTTGATGGCGGCAAAGCGATCGTTTAAGAACTTGGCGACGCCGCCGACGAAGGCGCCGTTTTCCACCTTCGTCCAATAGGGCTTCGCGCCGGACTGCACCTCCACATCCGCGCAGAGCTTGTCGATCTGCTTTCTCGTGAGGGAGCAGCCGGAGACCACGACGGCCTTGACCGTGTTCCCCTCGGCGAAGGGCGCAAACTCCACGCCCTGCACGAGGGCGGTCATATCGTCCACGAGAAGGTCAATGCGCAGGTCGGGCTTGTCAGAGCCGTACTTCTCCATCGCCTCGAGATAGGGGATGCGCTTGAAGGGTGCGGAGGAAGCCACGTTATATGTACCGAATTTGGCGAAAATCGGGGGCAGAACGTCCTCGAGCACCGCGAAAACGTCATCCTGCGTGGCGAAGGCCATCTCCATATCGAGCTGGTAGAACTCGCCGGGGCTGCGGTCGCCGCGCGCGTCCTCATCGCGGAAGCAGGGGGCGATCTGGAAATAGCGGTCAAAGCCCGAGGTCATCAGAAGCTGCTTGAACTGCTGGGGCGCCTGGGGCAGGGCGTAGAACTTGCCGGGGTGCTTTCTCGCGGGCACCAGATAGTCGCGCGCACCCTCGGGGGAGGAGGCGGTCAGAATGGGGGTGGTGATCTCCAGAAAACCGTGGGCGGTCATAGCCTCGCGCAGAGCGGAGACCACGTTGCAGCGCAGGACGATGTTCTTCTTGACGGCGGGGTTGCGCAGGTCGAGGTAGCGGTACTTGAGGCGCTGCCCCTCGTCGGCGTCGCGGCTGCGGTTGATCTCAAAGGGCAGCTCGTTATAGCGGCAGCGGCCGAGGACTTCGATCTTCTCCGGCACGACCTCAATATCCCCGGTGGGGAGCTTGGGGTTCTTGCTCGCGCGCTCACGCACGGTGCCCTCGACGGAGATGGTGGATTCCTTGTTGATGGCCTTGACGGTCTTCATCATCTCCTCGTTCTCGACGACCACCTGCGTGGTGCCGTAGAAGTCGCGCACGACGACGAAAGCAAAGTTGCTGCCCACCTCGCGCACGTTCTCCATCCAGCCGACGATCTTGACCTTCTGGCCGACGTGCTCCATGCGAAGCTCGTTGCAGGTATGGGTACGGGACTGCATCATATTTTTTTATCCTCTCTTTCCTGTCAGGCTTCCCAGGGAAGCCGGGAAAAAATACTGAAAACTGAAGACTGAAAAATGAATAATGAATAATTCCGGTGTCCCCTTCGGGGACGGATTGGAAATCAGTTCAAACGCAGCCTGCGGCACACTTTCCGCTAACTCCTAACCTATGCGCGGATGACCTTCGCGCGGCTGCGCGCTTCCATGGCGGCTTTGATGCAGGCGGCGGCCTCGCGGGCGGGCATCTTCTGCTGCTCGCCGGTCTGCATGTTCTTGACCGACACGACGCCCTCGTTCACCTCATCCTCACCGATGAGCACCGCGAAGGGAACACCGATCTTATCCGCATAGCCGATCTTAGCCTTGAACTTCTTCTTCAGCGCGGTCGCGGCGGCGACGGCGGGCGCCAGGTCCTCCGTCATCGGCAGCACCAGCGCGTCGCAGGGGGCGGTCACGACCTCGTCGGAGAGGAGCCCCTGCTCGCTCAGCACGTAGAACAGGCGCGTCAGGCCGATGGAGATGCCGACGCCGGGAAGCTGCTTATCGGTGTAATACTCCGCCAGATTGTCGTAGCGCCCGCCGGAGCAGACGGAGCCGATCTCCGGATGCTCGGTCATCTCGGTCTCGTAGACGGTGCCGGTGTAGTAGTCGAGTCCGCGCGCGATGGTGAGGTCAATGGCGAAATTCTCCTCGGGGACGCCAAAGTCCTGGAGGTACTTCGTCACCACGATCAGCTCGTCAAGCCCCTGGTCGAAGGTCGCGTCCATGCCGCGGTACATCTCCAGGCGTTCGAGAACCTCCGCGTTCGTGCCGCAGATGGCCATGAAGTCCAGCACGTTCTCGCTCTTGTCGGGGAGCATCTTCACCTCGTCGATGAGAAGCTGCTTGACCTTCTGCGCGCCGATCTTATCGAGCTTGTCCACCGTGCGCATGATCTCCCCCGCCTTCTCGCTCATGCCGTTCATGGCGTAGAAGCCGTTCAGGAGCTTGCGGTTGTTGACGCGGATCCTGAACTTTTTCAGCCCCAGGCGCGTGAAGGTCTCGTAGATGACGGCGGGGATCTCCGCCTCATTGAGAATATCGAGCTTGCCGTCGCCGATCACGTCGATATCCGCCTGGTAGAACTCGCGGAAGCGCCCGCGCTGGGCGCGCTCCCCCCGGTAGACCTTGCCGATCTGATAGCGGCGGAAGGGGAAGCTCAGCTCCCCATAGTGCCCGGCGACGTACTTCGCGAGCGGCACCGTGAGGTCAAAGCGCAGGGCAAGATCGCTCTCGCCCTTCTGGAAGCGGTAGATCTGCTTCTCGGTCTCGCCGCCGCCCTTGGCGAGCAGCACCTCCGCCGATTCGATGACCGGCGTGTCGAGCGGCGTGAAGCCGTAGAGCGAGTAGGTATCGCGCAAAACGCCCATCATCTTCTCCAGCTTCATCTGCTCCTTCGGCGGAAGCTCCATGAAGCCCGAGAGCGTGCGCGGGGTTACTTTAGCCATTCTCTTTCTCCTCATAAATACAACACTTGGCGCGGCATTGCCTGCCGCGCCGAAGATGCGTGATTGCGGGATTTCTCAGCGTTTCTGGGGGTTTACGATGTTGCGCCAATCCAGATCGCCGCGCCGCAGCCCCTGTACCAGCACCTCCGCCGTGGCGGCGTTGGTGGCAAAGGGGATCTGGTACTGATCGCAGAGGCGCTCGACCTTGTTGATGTCATCAAAGCCCTTGGGGTTGGCCGGATCGCAGAAGAAGAGCACAAGGTCGATCTCGTTGAAGGAGATGCGCGCGCCGATCTGCTGCGCCCCGCCCTGATCGGCGTGGAGATACAGCGTGATGGGCAGCCCCGTCGCCTCCGAGACCAGCTTGCCTGTCACATGGGTGGCGCAGAGAGAGTGCTCCGCCAAAATGCCGCAGTAGGCAATGCAGAACTGCACCATCAATTCCTTTTTCCTGTCGTGTGCCATCAGTGCGATATTCATGCGCCGCTCACATCCCTTTCGTTATAATGATGATCTGATGGCGAAAAGCCAAAAAAGCTTTTCGCCGCGCCGCGAAGCTGCGCCGCAAAGCAGCAGGGTGGCGGCTGCAAGGAATCGAAATCGTTTCATGTTTATCATTTGGTAATACTTTACATTTCAATATTGCCCCTGAAGTACGCCAGGATGATCACGGCGATGCTGACGAGGACGAGGAGGACGGCGTAGATGAGAAAGAAGTGGATGCCGGTGGCGAGGGCGCGGCGGAAACTTTTCCCCCATTTCACGTCCAGCAGCTGGTGATAGTCGACCGTGAGCAGGATGAGCATCAGGACGACGCCGATGGAGGTCTGCCTGCCCCAGGTCAGCAGGAGGCTGAAGAGCATAAAGAAACTGAACTGGCACAGGACATAGGCCGCGCTGCCGCCGCGCTCGACCACGACCGCGATGGCGACCTCGGGATCGTCAAAGGGGGCGTAGCACATGAAAATACCGTCGTTGGTGATCTTCTCGCCCTTCTGGGCGGTTCCGGTCTTGCCGGCGACGTCCCAGGCGCAGTCCACCCACCACTCGGCGTTCGCCGCGTTGACCGACCAGTCGTGCAGCACCTGATGCATACCCTCGTGCACGGCGTCCCAGTTCCAATCGTCAGACTGGATGATGCTGAGCACCTCGGTCTCGCGCTCGTAGAGCACCTCGCTGTAATCATAGCTGCGGATGGCCTTGAGGATGGAGGCGGAGTGCCGATAGCCGGAGTTTGCGACGGTGGCGCAGTATTCGGCGATCTGCAGCGGGGAGAAGATGGAGTCGGACTGGCCGATGCCCGCCTGCAGCGTGTCACCGATACGCCAGGTGGTGCCGGTGTAGTCGGCGTGGTTGGCGGCATTGGACATGTTGCCGACGGTCTCCACCAGCTCGATGCCGGTCGAGACGCCGAGGCCGAAGGCGTGGGCGTAGGTGCCCATATCGTCGATGCCCAGCTCGTGGCTGATGGTG
>CAJOFI010000160.1 GCA_905233595.1 uncultured Oscillospiraceae bacterium
CGAAGAAGTACATAACTTGATGGAATAAGCATGGAATGGGATAGAAATTGCGACCTTGCGGTCATCGGCGGCGGCGCCGCCGGGATGATGTGCGCGCTCACTGCGGCGGAACGGGGGCTCTCCGTCACGCTGCTGGAGCCGCAGCAGAAGCTGGGGCGGAAGCTGCGCATCACGGGCAAGGGGCGCTGCAATCTGACGAACAACTGCGACGTCAAGACCTTCATGGCGAACATCCCCGGCGACGGGCGCTTTTTGTACAGCGCGGTCACCCGCTTCGGGATGCGCGAGGTCATGGACTTTTTTGAAGGTCGGGGCTTGAAGCTCAAGACCGAACGCGGAAACCGCGTCTTTCCCGTCTCGGACAACGCAAACGACGTGGCGGGGCTGCTCGTGCGGGAGCTGAGTAAGAGCGGCGTGCGCGTGCTGCACACGGCGGCGAAGGAGATCCTCGTCTCCGACGGCGCGGTGATCGGCGTCGTGACCGGGGAGGGGCAGCTTATGTGCCGCGCGGCGGCGGTCTGCACCGGGGGGCTAAGCTATCCGCTCACCGGCTCCACCGGCGCGGGCTACGCCTTTGCCGAGAAGCTGGGGCATACGCTGACGCCGCGCAGACCCTCCCTCGTGCCGCTGGAGTCGGAGGACGCATACTGCGCCGAGATGCAGGGCTTCGCGCTCAAGAACGTGACGCTCTCGGCCTTCGAGGACGATCGGCTCATCTATAAGGAGCTGGGCGAGATGCTCTTCACCCACTTCGGCGTCTCGGGGCCGCTGGTGCTCTCGGCGAGCGCGAAGATGCGGCACTGGGGCGAGCGGAAGTACCGCCTCGAGATCGACTTAAAGCCCGGGCTTGACGAGAAGAAGCTCGACGCGCGCATCCTGCGGGACTTCGAGAAGTACGCCAACAAGGAGTTCAAAAACGCCCTCGGCGAGCTTGCCGGGCGCACGATGATCCCAGTGCTGGTGCGCCTGTCCGGGATAGCGGAGGACGCGAAGGTGAACACCGTCACGCGCGAGCAGCGCATGAGGCTGCTGCGCCTGTTCAAGGCCTTCCCCGTCTCCCTGAGCGGCACCCGCCCCATCGACGAGGCCATCGTCACCGCAGGCGGCGTGTGCACCAAAGAAATCAATCCCCGCACGATGGAGTCCAAGCTCGTGCAGGGGCTGTACTTTGCCGGAGAGGTGCTGGATCTGGACGCCTACACCGGCGGCTTCAATCTGCAGATCGCCTGGTCCACCGGCTACGTCGCCGGAAAATCTGTATTTAAGGAAGAATTTGTATGAACGGACACGTTTCCATTGCCATTGACGGCCCCTCCGGCGCGGGCAAGAGCAGCCTTGCGCGCCGCTGCGCCGAGCGCTTCGGCTTTCTGTACGTCGATACCGGCGCCATCTACCGCACGGTGGGGAGGCCGTGGCCGCGATGCTCCCGACGCTCGAGATTCAGATGGCCTACAACGCCGAGGGCGAGCAGCGCATGTTCTTAAACGGCGAGGACGTTTCCGCCGCCATCCGCCTGCCGGAGATCTCCCTCTGCGCCTCCGACGTGTCGGCGCTGCCGGAGGTGCGCGCCTATCTCATGGAGATGCAGCGCAAAATGGCGCGCGAGCACGACGTCATCATGGACGGGCGCGACATCGGCACCGTGGTGCTGCCCGGGGCGGAACTGAAAATTTTCCTCACCGCGAGCGCCGAGGCCAGAGCTGAGCGCCGCATGAAGGAGCTTGCGGCAAAGGGCATCGAGGCCGATTACGCCGAGGTGCTGCGCGATATCCGGTACCGCGACGAGCAGGACAGCAGCCGCGCCGCCGCGCCCCTGCGCCCGGCGGAGGACGCCGTGACGGTGGATACGACGCGCATTGGCTTTGCCGAGAGCGAGGCGCTGCTCTGCGCGCTCATTCACGAGCGCCTCGGCGTGGAGGCGAAGCGATGAGGGAGCTTCGCGTCGCAGAGAGCGCGGGCTTCTGCTTCGGGGTGCAGCGCTCGGTGGAGCTGGCGGAAAAGCTTCTCGACGAGCACGGCGCCTGCGCGAGCCTGGGGGAGCTGATCCACAACGACGACGTGGTGCGCGCCCTCGGCAAACGGGGGATGCGCGTTATCCAGCGGCCGGAGGAGGCGCGGGCGGGGGAGCAGGTGCTCATCCGCGCGCACGGCGTTTCGCCGGATCGCGCGGCCGCGCTGGAGGCGGCGGGCGCCGTCGTGACCGACGCGACCTGCCCCAAGGTCAAGGCCATCCACAAGATCGTGAGCCGCGCAAGCGAGGAGGGGCGCTTCGTCGTCATCATCGGCATGAAGAATCATCCCGAGGTCGAGGCGATCTGCGGCTGGTGCGGGGAGCATCTGGTGGTGGAAAATGCCGCCGAACTCGCGCAAATTTGGGGCGAACATGCCAGTAAATGGGAAAAACCGCTAACTGTCGTGGTGCAAACCACCCAGACTCGCAGTAATTTTACCGAATGTTGCGATTTTATAAAAAAAAGATGTACAAATCTGAAAATTAGTGATACAATATGCCTTGCTACGTTTACGCGGCAGGAAGAGGCGGCTCGCCTCGCTGCCGACTGTGATGCGATGGTCGTCATTGGCGGAAAGCACAGCGCCAACAGTGTGCACCTGGCTCAGATCTGCGGGGAGCATTGTGACAACGTGCAGTTCATCGAGCGGACGGACGAGCTGGATATGAGCAGGCTCCGTCAAGCCGACATCGTCGGGCTCACAGCCGGTGCATCCACGCCTGCGTGGATAATTAAGGAGGTAAGAAACAAAATGAGTGACGAAATCAAAATCGAGGAATCCGCAGTAGAAAAAGAACTGTCCTTTGACGAAATGCTGGAGGAGACCCTCAAACCTATATATAACGGAGATAAGGTGAGCGGCACCGTCGTGGCCATTACCGGCACCGAGATCAGCGTGGATCTGGGCGCCAAGCAGACCGGCGTGATTCCTACCGAGGAATTCACCGAGGGCGGCCACAAGCTTGAGGACGTCGTCAAGGTCGGTGATACCGTTGAAGCCGTCGTCGTCCGCGTGAACGATGTGGAGGGTGTTGCCACCCTGTCCAAGAAGCGCCTCGACGCTGCCAAGGTCTGGACCGAGATCGAGGAAGCTGTCGATGCCGAGACCGTGCTTGAAGGCGTTGTCACCGAGGACAACAAGGGCGGCGTGGTCGTCTCCGTCAAGGGCGTGCGCGTGTTCGTGCCCGCCAGCCAGACCGATCTTCCCCGTGAAGCGGCTATGTCCGAGCTGCTCAAGAAGACCGTCCGGCTCAGAATCACCGAGGTCAACAAGGCCCGCAAGCGCGTGGTCGGCTCCATCAAGCGCGTCGCGCAGGCGGAGCGCCGTGCGCGCACCGAGGCCATCTGGAATGAGATCGAGGTCGGCAAGAAGTACCACGGCGTGGTGAAGTCCCTCACCAGCTACGGCGCCTTCGTCGATATCGGCGGCATTGACGGCATGGTGCACGTGTCCGAGCTGAGCTGGGGCCGCATCCACCAGCCCTCCGAGGTTCTCTCTGTGGGCGACGAGGTTGACGTCTACGTCATCAACTTTGACCGCGAGAAGCGCAAGATCTCCCTGGGCTACAAGGATCCCGACGCCAACCCCTGGAAGATGTTCACCGACAAGTACGGCGTGGGCGATATCGCCAGCGTCAAGGTGGTCAAGCTCATGCCCTTCGGCGCCTTCGCCGAGGTTCTCCCCGGTGTGGATGGCCTGATCCACATCAGCCAGATCGCCAACCGCCGCATCGGCAAGCCCGAGGACGTGCTGACCGTGGGCGACGAGGTCGAGGTCAAGATCACCGCCATCGACGACGAGAAGCACAAGATCTCCCTGTCCATCCGCGCCCTGGGTGAGCCCGCGCCCGTGGCGCACGAGGAGTACGAGGAAGACGAGACGGACGGCGACGACGCGCTCGTTTATGAGGTCTCTGAGTCCGGCAAGGCCTCCGGCGTTGCTCCCGAGGTCGAGGAGTAATCCGAAACGCAAAATCAAGCCCGCTGCTTTGCAGCGGGCTGTTTTGCGTTTCAGTGGCCGGTGGCCAGCGAATAGTGGACAGTTCCATAGTGAATCGTTGTGGTGTCGCTTCGCGACGATTGAAACAGAATTGGCGATGCGGATCGCTTGCCCCCCTGGGGGAGCTGTCGCCGCCGCTTGCGGCGGTGACTGAAGGGGCGTCTCCCCCCCTGTCGGCTTTCGGCCAACACCGTTTCATTCTTCCCCAGTGATCTTTTGAGAAATCGTTTACACATTGTTCTGGCTTTTTCTGCGATTTCTGCTATAAT
>CAJOFI010000161.1 GCA_905233595.1 uncultured Oscillospiraceae bacterium
CTCCTCCGCCGAGGCGCGCACGCCGCCAAAGAGCAGCAGGGCGCAGAGCAGAAGCGCCGAAGCGCTTTTCAGAATTTTCATATGCGTTCCTCCTCAAAGCTCAGCACTCAGCTTCCTCGCCGCCGGCTTCCTCTTCCTTCAGATCCTCCGGCAGCACGGCCATGAGGTCTTCCCGCGTCGGGCTCTCCATCGCGGCGACGCGGTTGGACTGGCGGACGATCATGTCCTCGAAGCAGTTGCGCACGTCGCGCCCGTTGCCGAAGTTCTCGTTGCGCTCCTCGTAGAGCTGGGTGAAGAGCTCGACGGCGGCCTTCTCGGTCTCCTCGCTCATGGTGTACCGGTTCTTCTCGCACTGCTTGCGGAAGATCGCCATGAGCTGCTCGCCGTTGTAGTCGGGGAAGAAGAAATATTTGTTGAAGCGCGACTCCAGCCCGGGGTTGGAGCCGAGGAAGCTCTCCATCGGCCCGGTGTAGCCCGCGACGATGACGATCAGATCGTCCCGGTGATCCTCCATCGCCTTGAGGATGGTCTCGATGGCCTCGCGCCCGAAGTCGTTCTCCCCGCCGGAGGAGAGGGAGTAGGCCTCGTCGATGAAGAGCACGCCGCCGAGGGCGGATTTGACGACCTCCTGGGTCTTGAGCGCGGTCTGCCCCACGTCGAGAGCACGCCGATGGCGGCGTAAAGCCCCGAGACGAGGCGGGCGACCGTGGTCTTGCCGGTGCCGGGGTTCCCGAGGAAGACCATGTGCAGGCTCATGGGCGGCACGGGCAGATCGTTCTGCTCGCGCAGCTTGCGCACCTTCACGAGGTTCATGAGGTTCTTGACGTCCTTCTTCACCTCGTCAAGCCCCACGAGATCCTCAAGCTGCGCCATGAGCTCGTCAAAGTCGGGCTTCTTCTCCTCCTGCGGCGCGCGCTCCTTCGGCTGCTCGCCGCCGGAGGTCTGGAGCTGGGGCTTGTGCTTCTCCTGAAAGCTCGGCTCCCCGCTCGTGACGTAGTCGAGGGGGTTCAGCCCCTCCCGGCTCTTGCGCACACCGCTCGCGTCGCAGATGGCGGAGAGGCGGTCGCTGCATTCGGTGATGTAGGCGGCCTCCTCGTACGTCACGTCGTCGTCCACGGCGGCGAGGTAAAGCAGGATGTTCGTGAGCATGCGGATGAAGGTGCGGGAGGTCTCGCTGCCGCGTTTGGCGTCGCTCTCCGCCAGGTTCCAGAAGAACACCGGCGGCATGAACACGTCCTCCTGCACGGCGGAGCTGGTAAGGCTCCACAAGAGCCACTTGGGCTGGGGCTGGTTGCGGGAATAGATCTGGTTTGCCATCGCCACGTGGCGCTCGGAGATGCTGCCCGCGCGGCTCCAGAGCGCAAGGGCGCACTTGGTCATGAATTTGTCCAGCTCCTCGGCCAGCCCCGCGCTGCCCACGCGGTAGAAGGCGTCGGTGTTGGCGAGATAGATCTTGTGAAACTCCTCGGGGGAACGGTTCCAGGTGGTAGGCATATCGGTTCTCTCCTGTTGTTTTTTTTCTTTTGCAACTATTATAATCTTTTTTTCAAAGCGGTCAAGAGATATGTGGCGCCGATCAATGATCAGCGCTACGGCTGGCCGCTGACCGCTATCGACAGCAGCGGCGTCTGCGCGGCATGAGCTTTGCCTTCGGCTTCTCCTCCCGCCCCTGCCGCACGCGCTGCCACACGGCGTCGAAATTGCGCAGACGCGCTTTGATCTCACGGTCCTGCATGAAAATCACCTCGGTTCATGCTATTGCAAAGGGCGGGAAGATGTGCGATAATGAAGTGACGTTAGGAACTGTGCAGAAATAAATTGTGCAAAGATGGCGTAGGATTTTTCGCCTGTAGCGAGGCGGAAAATCGCAGGAATACTTTGTGTATTTCATCGGAACAGTTCCCAAAGGGGGAAGCATACAGGCAAGTCCTCCTGATCAACAGTGCAAAAACTTCGACTGAGGTGTGCGATATGGCGAGATTTTTCATGGCGGGAAGCAATCTGCAGGGCGGCGTGGCGGTCATCCGTGGGCGGGACGCGGAGCACGTGCGCGTGCTGCGCCTGCGCCCGGGGGAGGACGTGACCGTCTGCGACAGCCAGGGGACGGACTACAAGTGCCGCCTCGTGCGCGCGGACAAGGAGGAGGCCGAGCTGGAGGTCATCGAGGTCGTGCCCTGCACCGCGGAGCCGAGCGTGAAGGTCACGGTGCTCTGCGCCCTGCCCAAGGGGGACAAGACCGACTACATCATCCAGAAATGCGTGGAGGCCGGGGCGTACCGCATCCTCTTCTTCCAGTGCGAGCGCTGCGTCGCCCGCCCGGAGAAGCCGGAGAAGAAGCTCGACCGCTGGCAGCGCATCGCCGAGGAGGCCGCCAAGCAGTCCGGGCGCGGCATCATCCCCGAGGTCGGCTGGGCGGGCAATTACGCCGACGCGCTCAACGAGGCGGTGCACACCGACTTGCCCCTTTTCATGTACGAGACCGGGGAGCGCGAGAAGCTCAACGAGGTGATGGAAGCGCATCCCGGCATTCAGAGCGCCGCCATCGTCACAGGTCCCGAGGGCGGCTTTGCGGAGTTTGAGGCGAAGCTCGCCAGGATCGCGGGGCTGCACCTCTGCTCAATGGGGGAGCGCATCCTGCGCTGTGAGACCGCGCCGGTCGTCGCCCTCACAGCCGTGATGTACGCCACGGGGAACCTGTGAAGGCTGAAAAATGAGTAATGAAGAGCGAATAATGAATAATTATGGTGTGGCTTCGCGACATTATAATTTATTATTCATGTGGTTGTGCGTCTGCCTGGAAACTGAAAACTTCACCGGTGGAAGCGTATGGAGTAGGTATAGCGCTTTGTCTCACCCGCGTTGAGGCGCTGCTCGCTGACCTTGTCCGCAAGCTCGCCGGTGAAGCCCGCGTCGTCGGTGCGGCCGTACCAGGGCTCGAGGCAGACGAAAGGCCCATCCGCCTTCGCCCAGACCGCGAGCAGCGGGAAGCCCGCGCAGTTGAGCGTCACCCACGGGCTCTTGTCCGGGCGGCGCAGCTCCACGGCGTCGAGCTGGCCGTCTTCAAAGATCCAGGTCTCGGGCAGCGTCTCGCCGCAGGGGCTAACTCCTGCGCAAAGCGTCAGCTCGTGCACCGCGTCCGGCAGGGCGAAGCCCGCAGAGTCGGCGCTGATGTAGCGCAGGCGCTCCCTGCCCGGGAAGGCCAGGAAGCAGTCCTCCTTCCGCGCGCCCTCCGGCACCAGAAAGCCGGGGTGCCCGCCGATGGCGAAGTACATCGGCGCGTCCCCCTCGTTCGTGACCGCCCACTCGATATGCAGCAGGCGCGCATCCTCGGCGTCCAGCCGGTGCGCCACGCGCAGGCGGAAGTCGAAGGGGTAGATCCTTTTGCTCTCCTCATCGGCGCAAAGCTCCTGCGTGAGGCTCTGCGCCGTCTGCTCCAGGCAGGCAAACTCCCGGTCGCGGGCAAAGCCGTGCTGGGTCTTCATCGCGTACTCGCGCCCGCCCGTGCGGTACTTGCCGTCCACCACCTTGCCCACGAAGGGGAAGAGGATGGGCGCGTGCCGGTTCCAGACGGCGGGGTCGGCGCTCCAGAGCCGCTCGCAGCCGCCCTCCCGGTCGTAGACGCGGCAAAGCTCCGCGCCTCTGTCGTCGATCTCCACGCGCAGCGCGCTGTTTTCCAGAACATGAGTCGCCATAGTTGATCTCCTCCGTTTCGCCCCGACGCGGGGCTTTTTTTATTGATTGTAAACGATACCCGCAAGATTTTCAAGCGCGGGAAAAGGAACTGTGCAGAAATAAATTGTGCAAAGATGGCGTAGGATTTTTCGCCTGTAGCGAGGCGGAAAATCGCAGGAATACTTTGTGTATTTCAAGATTATTTCGGAACAGTTCCAAAGCTCTTTTCGGGGCATACTGGATACGGAGGTGATCCCATGTCCAAAAAGAAAAAGAAGAACGACGAGAATCTGCGCGTAAACCCGGAGGCGCGCGTCGCGCCGGCGTTCGACGCCGTGAGCGTCAAAAAGTTCGAGGCGCCGAAGCCCGGCGAGATGGGCTTTCGCGTTCTCGACAACTGCGCGGAGGAGCACGAGATGTAAAAATCCTACCCGGAGGGGCGGACGCCCTTCCGGGTACTTTTAATCTTTTAAGTACATATTTCCCCATTTCCCTGTTTTTTGCATCGAATCCAACGCAAAAATAAAAAAGCTCCGTCATTATGACGCGAATTCCAATTTATTCTTGTGCAGTTTGTTTGTTGACGGGCTGCGCGCATCAATGATAGAATAGCAGTGGAAAACAAGGCGGTTTTTGTGCTGTTTGCACAGAAACGTGGGAGCGTCACTATGAAAAAAATGGTTGTTTTGATCGGAAATTACGGCAGCGGAAAGACCGAGCTGGCGCTGAACTTCGCCTTCCGGGCGGCCGAACGCGGCGAGCGGACGGAGCTGATCGACCTCGACATGGTCAACACCTTCTTCCGCCTGACCGAGCGCGGGCGGCTTGCGCGGCTGCGGGAGATCCGCGTGGTCTCGCCGAACTACGCCTGCTCGGGCATCGAGAGCCTGTCCGTCCCGGCGGAGGTGCAGTCCGCCTTCGCGATGGACTGGGACAGCGTCATCTTCGACGTGGGGGGCGACGCGGTCGGCTCCACGGCGCTCGGGCGCTACCACCAGGACTTCATGGAGCTGCCCGAGGGCTCGCTGGAGGTGCTGAACGTGGTGAACGTCCGCCGCCCGCTCGCCGGGACGGTGGAGAAGATCCTGCGCCTGCAGGAGGAGATGCAGGTGCACGGGCGGCTCAAGATCACGGGCATGATCAACAACACGAACCTCGCCCAGATGACCACGGCGGCGGAGCTGCGCGACGGCTATGAGATCTTGCGCGAGGTGTCGGAGAGAAGCGGCGTGCCCGTGGCCTACACCTCCGGCAAGGCGGCGCTGCTCGAGCAGTTTCTCGCCGAGGGGCACGATGCGAAGTACGTCGGCACCCCCTTCCCCATCGACACCTATATGCAGCGCGACTGGGACAGTTGGGTCAAGGGTCTCGGCGGCCCGAGCGAGCAGGTGCTCTTCACCTCAGCGGGCTGACGAGGACAGTTTTGAGTTTTGATGAACACTCATTCCAAGCCACAACAAACGTATAACATATAAGAAAAGAGGTAGAATCATGGCAAAGTTCACCGTTTCCGTCAGCGAGCTTGTCTGCAAGGGCTGCGGGCTCTGCGTCAGAGCGTGTCCCAGGAGCGTGCTTGCCCTTTCCAGAACGAAGCTCAACGCCAAGGGTTACCACCCGGCGGAGGTCGTCAACCAGGAGGCCTGCATCGGCTGTGCGTCCTGCGCGCGCACCTGCCCGGACGTGGCGATCCGGATCGAGAGAGAATAAGGAGGAAAATCGAACATGGCACTGACTCTTATGAAGGGCAGCGAGGCGATCGCGGAGGCCGCCATTCGCGCGGGCGCGCGTTTCTTCTTCGGCTACCCGATCACCCCGCAGACTGAGATCCCCGAATACATGTCCGCCCGCATGCCCGAGGTCGGGGGCTGCTTCCTCCAGGCCGAGAGCGAGGTCGCGGCGATCAACATGGTCTACGGCGCCGCCGGCACGGGCGCGCGCGTCATCACCTCCTCCTCGAGCCCCGGCGTCTCGCTCAAGCAGGAGGGCATCTCCTACTGCGCGGGGGCGCAGCTTCCCTGCGTGATCCTGAACATCATGCGCGGCGGCCCCGGCCTCGGCAACATCCAGGCTTCCCAGGCAGACTACTTCCAGGGCGTCAAGGGCGGCGGCAACGGCGACTATCACCTCTTGACCTACGCCCCCTCCTCCGTGCAGGAGGCCATCGACATCATGATGTTCGCCTTCGAGAAGGCTGAAAAATACCGCATGCCCGTGCTCTTTTTGGCCGACGGCATCATCGCGCAGATGATGGAGCCGGTGGAGATGCCGGAGATGGTGGACTACAAGGTCGATCCCGAGAAGAAGCCCTGGGCCTGCACCGGCTGGAAGCCCGGCGACGACCCGAAAAAGCGCGGCGTCATCAACTCCATCTACATCGACACCGAATCCCTCTCCGTGCACAACGCCGAGCTGCAGGCCGTCTACGCCGAGGCGCGGAAGAACGAGCAGCTCTGGGAGTGCTACAAGACCGAGGACGCGGAGTTTATCATCACCGCCTTCGGCACCGTCGCCCGCGTGGTCAAGACCGTGGTGGACGAGCTGCGCGAGGAGGGCGTGAAGGCCGGGCTCTTCCGCCCGATCTCCGTGTGGCCCTTCCCCTACGACGCGCTGCGTGAGACCGTGCTGCGCGAGGGCGTCAAGGCCGTGCTCGACGTGGAGGTCAACGAGGGGCAGATGCTCGAGGACGTGCGCCTCGCCATCGAGGGCGGCAAGCCCGTGCGCTTCTTCGGTCACCTCGGCAGCCAGTTCCCCACCACCGGTGAGATCAAGAGCGAGATCCTCAAAATGAAGGAGGCTAAGTAAATGTCCGTCGTATTTGAGAGAACCAGGCTGCTTACCGACAAGCAGTTTCACTACTGCCCCGGCTGCAACCACGGCATCATCCACCGCCTGGTTGCCGAATCCATTGACGAGCTGGTCAAGGAAGGCAAGCTGGAGGCCGGCAACGTGATGGGCGTGGCCCCCGTCGGCTGCTCCGTCTTTGCCTATGAATACTTCAATTGCGACATGTTCGAGGCCGCGCACGGCC
>CAJOFI010000162.1 GCA_905233595.1 uncultured Oscillospiraceae bacterium
CGGCGGGGCGGTGCTCCTCTCGGTGGATAACCGCTATATGGGGGCGGTGCTCTTCTGCATCGCGCTGCTGTCCATCTGCTATTTCGGCTTCAACCTCTACACCGGGAAGGTGGGCTTTCTGCTCGCAAACCACGGGAAAGCCGCGCTCCGCGAGGCCTTCGTCGGCCTGCTCGGGAATCTTCTCGGCACGCTGCTCTGCGGCGCGCTGATCGCCTATGCCCTGCCCCAGCTCCGCGAGGCGGCGATCGCCGCCTGTGAAAAGCGCCTCACGCAGCTCCCCCTGCAGACCCTCGTGCGCGGCTTTTTCTGCGGCGTGCTGATGTACACGGCGGTGTGGATCTACAGGGAGAAGAAGACCCCGCTCGGCATCCTCTTCTGCATCCCGGTGTTCATCCTCGCGGGCTTTGAACACTCCATCGCCGATATGGAACTGTGCAGAAATAAATTGTGCAAAGATGGCGTAGGATTTTTCGCCTGTAGCGAGGCGGAAAATCGCAGGAATACTTTGTGTATTTCAAGATTTTATTTCGGAACAGTTCCTATGTTCTATTTTGCGCTGGCGGGGCTTTACCGCCTTGAGAGCGCTGTGTTCCTGCTGCTGGTCGTGCTCGGCAACTCTCTGGGCGGCCTGTTCATCCCCGCGCTGCAGGCGCTGAAAGGAGAAGCCCATGGATAAAACGAAAATCGCCGTGCTGGTCTCTGGCGGCGGCACCAACCTTCAGGCGCTCATCGACGCGGAGAAGAAGGGCGTGCTCAAAAGCGGAAAGCTCACGCTCGTAATCTCCAATAACGCCATCGCCCACGCGCTCACGCGCGCGAAGGACGCGGGCATCCCCGCCCTCACGATCACGAAAAAGGACTGCGGCAGCCAGGAGGCTTTCGAGGACGCGCTGATGAAGGCGCTCGACGAAAACGGCATTGAGCTGATCGTCCTCGCGGGCTTTATGAGCATCCTGAGCGCGCGCTTTACCGGCCATTACGAGAACCGCATCATCAACGTACACCCCTCGCTGATCCCCTCCTTCTGTGGGAAGGGCTTCTACGGGCTCAAGGTGCACGAGGCGGCGCTCGCTTACGGCGTCAAGGTCACCGGCGCGACGGTGCATTATGTAAACGAGATCCCCGACGGCGGGCGCATCATTCTCCAGAAAGCCGTCCCCATCCTGCCGGACGACACGCCCAAGAGCCTGCAAAAGCGGGTCATGGAGCGGGCGGAGTGGATCCTCCTGCCCGAGGCGGCCGAGCTGGTCTCCGCCCAAGTTCAAAAACATAAGGAGTACAGACAATGACGGATTTTCTCGCCTTTCTGAAAAACAACCCCTACCCCGGGCGCGGCATCGCCGTTGGGAAAAACCGGGTCTACTATTTTATCATGGGCCGCAGTGAAAACAGCCGCAACCGCATCTTCTCCCTGACTGAGGACGGCATCCGCACCGAGGCCTATGACGCCTCCAAGCTCGTAGACCCCAGCCTCATCATCTACCATCCCGTTCGCGCGATGGGGGATGATCTGATCGTCACGAACGGCGACCAGACCGACACCATCCGCGACCTCGGCGATTTTCGCGCGGCGCTGATGACGCGCGAATACGAGCCGGATGAGCCGAACTGGACGCCGCGCATCTCCGCGCTCTGCCGCAGGGACGGGAGCTTTGCCCTCTCCATCCTCAAGCGGGTGGACGGCCGCTGCCTGAGATGCTTCTACGAGTACGGGGGCTGCGACGAGGGCAAGGGCTACTTCATCAGCACCTACCGGGGCGACGGCTCCCCGCTGCCGAGCTTTTCCGGCGAGCCGATGCAGATCGACATGCCCGAGCCCGAGGAAGTCTGGGAAGCCCTTAACGGCGACAACAAGGTTTCGCTCTACGCCAATGTAAACGGCGAGGTGAAGCTCTTCAACAAGCATTTGGGAGACTAAAATGAAAGAATTTGAACTCAAATACGGCTGCAACCCCAACCAGAAGCCCGCGAAGATCTTCATGAAGGACGGAAGCGAGCTGCCCGTCACGGTCCTGAACGGGCGCCCCGGCTTCATCAACTTCCTCGACGCCTTTAACTCCTGGCAGCTCGTCAAGGAGCTCAGGGAGGCCACCGGCCTGCCCTCCGCCGCCTCCTTCAAGCACGTCTCCCCCGCAGGCGCGGCCGTGGGTCTGCCCCTGAGCGAGACAGACCGCCGCATCTACTTCGTCGCGCCCGAGGCGGAGCTGAGCCCCATCGCCTGCGCCTACATCCGCGCGCGAGGCGCTGACCGCCTCTGCTCCTACGGCGACTGGGCGGCACTCAGCGACGTCTGCGACGCCGCGACCGCCGCCTACCTCAAGGACGAGGTCTCCGACGGCGTGATCGCCCCCGGCTACACCGAGGAGGCGCTGGCCATCCTCAGGACGAAGAAGAAGGGCAGCTACAACGTCGTGCAGATTGACCCCGACTACGTCCCCGCCGCGCAGGAGCAGAAGGACGTTTTCGGCGTGACCTTCGAGCAGGGGCACAACAACTTCAAGATCGACGGGGCGCTGCTGGAGAACATCGTCACCGAGAACAAGGAGCTTCCCGAGCAGGCAAAGCTCGACATGATCGTCGCGCTCATCACGCTCAAGTACACCCAGTCCAACTCCGTCTGCTACGTCAAGGACGGGCAGGCCATCGGCGTCGGCGCGGGGCAGCAGAGCCGCATCCACTGTACGCGCCTGGCCGGGCAGAAGGCCGACAACTGGTATCTGCGCCAGCATCCCAAGGTGCTGGGGCTGCAATTCGTGGACGGCATCCGCCGCCCCGACCGCGACAACGCGATTGATATCTACACCTCCGACGAGTATGACGACGTGCTGCGCGACGGCGAGTGGCAGCACGTGTTCAAGGTCAGACCCGAGGTGCTGACCGCGGAGGAGAAAAAGGCCTGGATCGCGACGCAGAGTGGCGTGACCTGCGGCTCCGACGCCTTCTTCCCCTTTGGCGACAACGTGGAGCGTGCGCGCAAATCCGGCGTGCAGTACATCGCCGAGCCGGGCGGCTCCATCCGCGACGATCACGTGATCGAGACGGCCAACAAGTACGGCATGGTCATGGCCTTCACCGGCATGCGCCTGTTCCACCACTAAAACTTCTTTGATATGTCCCCCGAGAGGGGACATATCAAAGAAGATTACTCGCGCTTATCGCACGAGGCGCACGGAGGACGCGCCTCGTTTGGTCGGCGCGAGGCCTCGCTTTGCTCGGCTTAGGAACTGTTCCGAAATAACTTGTGCAATCTGACTTGCCTTTTTCACCTGTAGCTTCGTTGTCAAATCTTGAAATACACAAAGTATTCCTGCGA
>CAJOFI010000163.1 GCA_905233595.1 uncultured Oscillospiraceae bacterium
CGAACACCGGCTGCGCGGAGCTGCGCGCGGCGCTTGCGGGCTATCTGCTGCGCAGCCGGGGGCTGGCCGTGAAGCCGGAACAGCTCGTCATCGGCGCGGGGGCGGAGTACCTCTACGGCCTCACGGTGCAGCTTCTGGGGCGGGAGCGGGTCTACGGGCTGGAAGAGCCCTGCTATGAGAAGATCCGCCGCGTCTACGAGGCAAACGGCGCGCCCTGCGAGAGCCTGCCCATGGGGGCGGACGGCATCGAGAGCGCCGCGCTGCTGGAGAGCCGCGCGGGCGTCCTGCACGTCACGCCCTTTCACAGCTACCCCAGCGGCGTCACGGCCTCGGCGGCGAAGCGGCGCGAATACGCCCGCTGGGCAAGGGAGCGGGACGCCTGCATCGTGGAGGACGACTACGACGCGGAGTTTGCCTCCCTGCGCCGCCAGATCGAGACGATCTGCTCCCTCGCGCCCGAGCGGGTGCTGTATATCAACACCTTCTCGAAGATCCTCGCGCCCTCCGTGCGCGTGGGCTTTCTGGTGCTGCCGGAGGCGCTGCTGCCGCTCTACCGGGAGCGCCTGGGCTTTTGCTCCTGCACGGTGCCGGTCTTCGACCAGCTCGTGCTGGCGGAGTTCATCTCCCAGGGGCACCTCGAGCGCTATATCAACCGGAGAAAGCGGAAGCTGATGAAGAAATGATAGTGGCCGTAGCGCCGATCATTGATCGGCGGGGTACACGCGGGAAGTGGATAATGAATAGTGAATAGTGAATCGTTGCGGTGTCGCTTCGCGACTGATTATAATATGTCCCCGAAGGGGACACCATAACTTTTCACTTTTCACCCTTCACTTTTCACTGAAAGCACAAAGGAGACGAATATGCTGTACTTTTTGAGCGACTATACCGAGGGCTGCCATCCGAAAATACTGGAAGCCCTCGCCCGAACGAATCTCGTGTCCCAGCCGGGTTACGGGGAGGATATCTGGTGCGCGTCGGCGGCGGAGAAGCTCCGGGCGCTCTGCGGCGAGGTGGACGTGCGCTTTCTCTCCGGCGGGACGCAGGCAAACCTCGTCGTGATCTCGGCGCTTTTGCGGCGGCACGAGGCCGTCGTCGCCGCCGAGACCGGGCACATCGCCGTGCACGAGGCGGGGGCGATCGAGTTTACCGGCCACAAGGTGCTCACGCTCCCCTCCCATGCGGGAAAGCTCGACGCCGGGGAGCTGGATGCCTGTATGCGCCGCTTCTACGCCGACGCGACCCATGAGCACATGCCCTGCCCCGGCATGGTCTACGTCTCCCAGCCCACGGAACTGGGGACGCTCTACACCAGGGCGGAGCTGACGGCGCTCCATGAGACCTGCCGCCAATGGGAGCTTCCCCTCTTTCTCGACGGGGCGCGGCTGGGCTACGGTCTCATGAGCCCCGCCTGCGACGTGACGATCCGGGACGTGGCGGAGCTGACGGACGTGTTCTATATCGGCGGCACCAAGGTCGGCGCGCTCTGCGGGGAGGCGCTGGTCTTCCGCCGGGGCGTGATGCCGCGCGGCTTTGCCACCATGACGAAGCAGCAGGGGGCGATGCTCGCGAAGGGGCGGCTGCTCGGCGTGCAGTTCGACGCGCTCTTCACCGACGGCCTCTACTGGGAAATTTCGCGCCACGCGATCGCCGAGGCGATGGCGCTCAAGGCCGCCTTTGCGGAAAAGGGCACTCCCCTCTTTGCCGACTCCCCCACCAACCAGCAGTTCGTGATCCTCACGCCGGAGCAGATGCAGAGGCTTTCGCAGTCCGTCGCCTTCAACGTGTGGGAGGCGCTGCCGGACGGGCGCTTTGCCGTCCGCTTCGTGACAAGCTGGGCGACGAAGCACGAGGACGTGCTGAAATTGAAGGAGCTGCTTTGATATGGAATGGACAGCAGAAAAAATCCACGAGACCGTGGAGGCGCAGCGGCGCTTTTTCCGCACGGGCGCGACGCTGGACGTAAATTTTCGCATCGTGCAGCTCAAAAAGCTTAAAGCCGCCCTGCTCGCGCAGGAGGGGAAGCTGCTCGAGGCGCTGCGGCGCGACCTCGGGCGCACGGATACCGAGTCCTATTTCTGCGACATCGGCAGCAGCCTCGTGGAGATCAACGAGGCCATCCGCAAGCTGCGCCGCTGGGCGAGGCCGGAGACGCGCTTTTCCGGCTTCATGCTCTTCCCGAGCGCGGTCACGAAGGTGTATAAGCTGCCCTACGGCGTTTCGCTGATCGTGAGCCCCTTCAATTTTCCGATCCTGCTGACTCTCGGCGTGCTCACCGCCGCCATCGCGGGCGGCAACACCGCCGTCATCAAGGCCAGCGCCAAGTCGCCCTGCTGCACCCGGGCGCTGCGGGAGCTGATCGCCTCCGTCTTCCCGCCGGACTACGTCACGGTCGTGGACGGCGGGCACGAGACGGCCGAGCTCTGCCTTGCCGAGCGCTTTGACAAGATTTTCTACACCGGCTCGCCCAGGGTCGGGCGGCACGTCCTCGCGATGGCGGCGGAGAACCTGACCTCCACCGCGCTGGAGCTGGGCGGCGAGACCGGCAACTGGTGCGTCGTGCGCGCGGACGCGGACTTGAAGGACGCCGCGCGGAAGATCGCCTTCTTCAAGCTCTGCAACAGCGGGCAGATCTGCGTCAATGTCAACCAGGTCGCCGTGGCCGAGGAGGTCGCGGAGGACTTCCTGCGCGAATTAAAGGCCGCCTTCTCGCGCCAGATCGGGGACGCGCTCGAGAGCGCCGAGTACCCGCGCCTGATCAGCCCCGCCGCCTTCGAGCGCTGCGCCGCCTGGGCGGAGCAATACGCCGCGCGCGTGGTTTACGGCGGGCGCGGGGATCGGGAGACGCTCAGATTCGAGCCGACGATCA
>CAJOFI010000164.1:0-4650 GCA_905233595.1 uncultured Oscillospiraceae bacterium
CCGGATGCCCTCGTGCACGGCGTCCATGGAGTACGTCCACACGCCGTTCACGAGCTGATTCTCCCACTCATAGCTGCCGGAGGCGACGGGGATGTGCCGCTCGTCGATGAGCACCGCCTTGATGCGGGTCGAGCCCAGCTCAATGCCCAATACAGTTTTCGATAGATCCATCATTTCAGTTTCCAGATCAGGTCCTTGACCAGCAGCTCTTCTTCCAGCTTCTCGGGGGTGGTGTCTTTCGTGATGTGGACGAACTCAATGTCCATCATCCGCGCCCAGTCGCGCATCATTTCAGCCGTTACGTCGTAGGAGAGAACCGTATGGTGCGCGCCGCCGGCCGTGATCCAGCACTCCACGCCCGTCGTCAGGTCCGGCATGGCCCGCCACATGACCCGGGCCACCGGGAGATTCGGCATGGGCAGGATGGGCTTGACGGCCTCAATGTCCTGCACGATGAGGCGCATGCGCCCGCCCATGTCGATAAGGCTCGCCACGATAGCCGGCCCTTCTTTTCCCTCGAACACCAGCCGGGCCGGGTCCTTCTCGTTCATGCCGATGCCAAGGTGGTGGGTCTCAATTCTCGGCTTGTCCGCCGCCAGGGAGGGGCAGACCTCCAGCATGTGCGCGCCGAGGGAATACTCCTGCCCCTCGACAAGATGATAGGTGTAGTCCTCCATGAAGCCGGACGCGCCGTTGCCGCCCTCGCCCATGGCCTTGAGGATCGCGGTCATGGCGGAGACCTTCCAGTCGCCCTCGCCGCCGTAGCCGTAGCCCTGCGCCATCAGGTGCTGGCTGGCAAGCCCCGGCAGCTGCTCCATGCCGTAGAGATCCTGGAAGGTGTTCGTAAACGCCTTGCAGCCCTCGCGGTCGAGCATCTTCTTCATGGCGAGCTCTTCCCGCGCCTGGTAGCGGATGGCGGCGGTATTGTCCGTGGCAATATCGTAGTTTGCCTCGTACTCGGCGACCAGCGCGTCGATCTCGGCATCCGTAACGGCGTTCATCTCCTTCACGAGATCGCCCACCGCCCAGGTGTTCACCTGCCAGCCGAGCTTCGTCTGCACCTCGACCTTGTCGCCCTCGGTCACGGCGACCTCGCGCATGTTGTCGCCAAAGCGCATGACCTTCATTTCCTTCGACACGGCGACGCCGACCGCCGCGCGCATCCAGTCGGAGAGGCGCTTATGTACCTTCTCATCCTGCCAGTAGCCCGCGATGACCTTGCGCGGCATGCGCAGACGCGCCGCGATGAAGCCGTGCTCCCGGTCGCCGTGCGCGGCCTGGTTGAGGTTCATGAAGTCCATGTCGATCTCCTCGTTGGGGATCTCCTTGTTGTACTGGGTGGCGAGGTGGCAATAGGGCTTCTGGAGGCTTGCAAGGCCGTTGATCCACATCTTGCTCGGCGAGAAGGTGTGGCACCAGGTCACAATCCCGGCGCACTCGTCGTGATAATTCGCTTCCTTGACCACGTCGGCGATCTCCTTGTTGGTCTTCGCGGTCACCTTGTACACCAGCGGACAGGGCAGCACCTTACTCAGCTCCGCCGCCATCTCCTTTGCGCGGGTCTCCACCGTGTCGAGCACGTCCTGCCCATACAGGAACTGACTGCCGACCACAAACCAGAATTCGCGTTTTTTCATGCTTGGCTCCTTCTATTAAATGTGAAATACGGAACCCACCCATACGCAGCCACGGCGGATGAATGCTTCCGTTGGGGTGTTTATATTTATAAGTATACCTACCGGATCCGCGCGTGTCAACTCTCTGTTTTGAAAAACAGGGAACTGTGCAGAAATAAATTGTGCAAAGATGGCGTAGGATTTTTCGCCTGTAGCGAGGCGGAAAATCGCAGGAATACTTTGTGTATTTCAAGATTTGTTTCGGAACAGTTCCTAGGAGCTTTTTGCCGCGCGTCGGAGAGCCGCCTGTGCGTGTAGGAAGCGGCAAAACGTGCCCCGCGTTGAGGCGCGGAGGCACGTTTCCTTCGTTCTTCACAAAGCTTTTCAAGCGGCGGCGCTCAGCCCGGCAGATAGTCGAGCGGGTCCACGCTCACGCCGTCAACGGTGACGGCGAAGTGCAGATGGGTGCCCTGCCCGATCTCGCCGAGGGCGGTGGTGCCGACCGCGCCGATCACGTCGCCCGGCTCCACCCAGTCGCCCACGCTGACTGCGGGCACTTCGGCGAGGTTTGCGTACACCGTGCGCCCGCCGTCTCCGTGGGCGACGGTCACCACCGTGCCGAAGAGATCGTCCTGCGAGACGCTCTCCACGCTCCCGGCGTGGGCGGCCGTGACCGTCTCACCCAGGGGCGCCATGATGTCGATGCCCCGGTGGGTGCGCCAGTCGCGCATCGTCGCGTCGTAGGTGAGCACGTTTTCATCGTGCCGCCGCTCGATCTGCCCGTTCACCGGCCAAACATAGACCGGCGCCGCCGCCTCAATCACGTCGCCCTCGCGCCAGACCTCGCCCGGCTCCTCCAGGTCGGGGATCGAGCTTTCGGGGCGCAGCACCTCGATCTCGGGCGCCATGGCGGGCTGCGCGTCCTCGGGCGGGAGGATCACCGTCTCGACGCGGTGATTGTCCAGGCTCTCCCGGTTCAGCCTGCTCACGTCCTCCGCCACAGGGCGCTCTCCCGCCGCCATCATCCAGGCCGAAGCGCCGATGATCGCCGCGCAGAGAAACAGCACAATGTAGAAGCCCTTTCCCGTGAAAAATGCCTCCAGCCTTCCGCCGGAGCTCTTGCTGTTCATAGTTGTGACCTCCGTAAAAAATAGGATTACGAGCCTATTATTTACGGCACTGGGAGATTTTATACGCAGGGAAACACTGAAGGCTGAAAACTGAAGAATGAATACTGAAGAATGAATAATTAAGGTGTCGCTGCGCGACAAATTATAATCCGTCGCGCAGCGACACCACAACCATTCACTGTTTACTATTCGTTATTCACTGCCACCCGTACCCCGCCGCTCAATGATCGGCGCTGCGGCACTGACCACTGACCTCTCCGCGCAAGCGCTCACGCGCTCATATGCCTCTCCCAGAAGTCCACGGCGTGGTCGATCCAGCCCTCGGCGGCGGTGCCGATGCCGAGGCCGAAGCCGTGCCAGCAGCCCTCGAAGAAGTCCAGCTCCGCGTCGATGCCCATGCGCTGCAGATCGGCGATGCGGCTCTTGGCGTTGCCCTGGCAGTAGACGTCCCGGTCGCCGAGGTTTGCGTAGGTGGGCACGTCGTTGACGCTCGCCTCGTAGGAGGCGGTGTACTGCGTCACCACGATGGCGGGCTTACCGTGATCCTGCCCGCCGAAGGCCGCCGCCCCCTGCTCGCAGTACCAGACGGCGAAGTGCGCCCCGCTCGAGCCGCCCCAGATGGAGTAGTCCGCCGTGTCCACGCCGAGCTCGTCCGCGTGCTCAAAGATGAAGTCGATGGCGCGCGCCGTGTCCTCGCAGCCGCTGATCTTGCCGGGGCGGAAAATGAGCGCGAAGGCGTTGTAGCCGCGCTTGGAGAGCTCATAGGCCTGCGGGAAGGCGTCGTGGATGGCGCCGACGTAGCGGAAGGCCATGCCCGAGGAGAGCAGCGCGAACTTGCCGCCCTCCTGCCCGCGGAAGAAAAAGAGCCCGGTGTCGGCCTTGGCGGGGTCGGCGGCCTTCTCCTCCTCGGTGTAGATGTCGTAGAAGATCTGCTGCCCGTCCTCGCTCTGCTGCTTGAGGTAGCTGAGCACCTCGGCCGCGTTCTCGCCGTTGATGTTATGGTAGGCGGGCAGGATCATGTACAGCTCGCGCAGGGCGAGGCGGGGCGAAATGTCGATATTCGTCGGAAACAGCAGCCGCCCGAAGCCCGCAAAGGCCGGGTCGTCGATCACGTCCTGAATCTTGGTGTCCACGGTGAAGCCCTGCCCCTCCGCCGAGGCCAGGACCGGCATGCAGAAAAGCAGCGCCGCTGTCAAAAGCAATGCAAGCAAACGTCTCATAATTCTCTCTCCTCCAGGAAGCTGGGGATAGTATAGCACCTTTTTCCGGACAAAACAACAGCTACTGTTCAAAAAAGCAAAGTTGGTGTAAAATAGGCGCGAGGTGATTCAAATGCGCAATACCACGCTCTGCCAGATCGAGCGGGACGGCAAATACCTGATGCTCCACCGGGTCAAGAAGGCCGTGGACGAGAACAAGGACAAGTGGATCGGCATCGGCGGCAAGTTCCGGGAGGGCGAGAGCCCGGAGGACTGCCTGCTGCGCGAGGTGTATGAGGAGACGGGGCTGCGCCTGCTGCGCTGGCGCTTTCGCGGGATCATCACCTTCGTGTCCGACGAATGGGGCACGGAGTACATGCACCTCTTCACAAGCGACGCCTTCACCGGTGAGCTGCGCCGGGACTGCGAGGAGGGGGAGCTCGCCTGGATCGGCAAGGAGGAGCTGCTCACAAAGCCCATCTGGGAGGGAGACAAAATTTTCCTCCGCCTGCTGCAGCAGGACGCCCCCTTCTTCTCCCTCAAGCTCTGCTATGAAGGGGAGAGCCTGGCCGAGGCTGTGCTGGACGGATGCAGTTTTCAGTTTTCAGAATTCAGTTTTCAGCCCGAAAGCCCGAGCTTTCCAGAACAATTCACCGAAAATTGAAAACCGGCAAATTTCAGCTCCCAGTCTCAAAACTCAAAACT
>CAJOFI010000164.1:4655-5229 GCA_905233595.1 uncultured Oscillospiraceae bacterium
GGGTTTCAATCAGCAGCCGCAGCTTCCGCCGCAGCCGCAGGCGCCGGGATCGCAGTTGCCCCCGCAGGAGCAGCCGCCCGCGTTTTCCCCGGAGATGGGGAGCTGACCCGTCACGAGCATATCCGCCGCGGTGTCCGCGTCGCCGGAGTAGCCCACCACGGGGACGATGCCATAGCTCAGAAGCAGCGCCTTGGCCTCGCCGCCCATGTTGCCGACGATGACCGCATCCACCTCGTTTTCGCGCATCAGCTCGGCCATGGCCTGGTGACCCTGCCGCTCCCCGGTCTCCACCAGGGTCTTCGTGCACTCGTAGACGTACTCGCCGTATTCGTAGATGGCGAACATCCGGCAGTGGCCGAAGTGGCCGAAGATCTCGCCGTTTTCGTATGCTACCGCAACCTTCATGTCTCAGTCCTCGATTTTCAGCGTATTTTCGACCACGTCCGCCATCGGGGCGATCTCCTCCCCGGAGACGGACTCGACCTCGCCCGCGTCCACCATCGCGGCGACCGCGGGGTCGATGGGCAGCCTGCAAAAATGCTCGATCCCGAAGGCAGCGGCCACGGCCTCCACC
>CAJOFI010000165.1 GCA_905233595.1 uncultured Oscillospiraceae bacterium
ACCGCAGGCATACTTTGTGTATGGCAAGGTTGAGCAACGAAAAGTGGCACAAAAAGCCCAGTCAGTTGGGCGTTTTGTCGTTTTTCAAACAAGGCCTAAGCACTCGGGGCTCAGCCGGGCGGTCAACGAGCTTTTTCAGCTTAATCTGAACTGAACATTAAAAAAGCCTCTGAAAAACGAAGTTTTTCAGAGGCTTTTCATCCGGAAAATCAGAGCTTGGAGACGATCTTGGCGGCGCGGCGGCCGAAGGTCATGGTGCGGCCGCAGGCGAGGCCGGTGAAGAGGTTGGGGTAGGTCTGGGAGAAGAAGCCGCCGGTGCAGTCGCCCGTGGCGTAGAGCCCCTCGATGGGGGTGCCGTCCTCGCGGATGACCTGCATATCGGTGTTGATGCGGCAGCCGTTGAGCGTGGTCAGGTGCCATGCGCAGGTGCGGATGCCGTAGAAAGGAGCGGTGTCCACGGGGGTCATGCGGTGCACGCTCTTGCCGTAGTCCTCGTCCACGCCCTTGGCGCACAGCTCGTTGTAGCGCTCGACCGTGGCGACAAGGTTCTCGGCGGGGATGTTGAGCTTCTCAGCCAGCTCCTCCAGGGTGTCGGCCTGCTGGAGATAGCCCTGCGCGAGGTGGGAGTTTTCGCCCTCGGTCATCTGGCCCCAGACGTAATCGTAGGGCATATTGCTCTCCGCGCCGTTGTCAAACGGGAACAGACGGCAGCAGCCGACCTCGTCGAACTGCTCGCAGTACTGCTTGTTGTTGGCGTCGAAGATGTCCACGTAGGTGTGATGCGGCTGCATGTACATGGAATGCAGCATGAACTCATAGGGGCCGGACTCGTTGCAGAAGCGCTTGCCGTTGAGGTTGACCTTGAGGAAGGGCTGCTCGCCGAACCAGTACCACTTGCCGTTGGTCTTGTAACCGGCGGTCTCGGTGGGCAGGACGGAGCAGCGGTTGAACATCATGGAGGCCGCGGTGGGGTCAAGCTCGCCGCCCGCCCAGAGCATCGCCTTGATGCCGGAGCCGTCGGCGGTGGAGCCGATGGGGACGTTGGCCTTCATCTTCATGGTCTGGGGCTGCAGCGCCAGCATCATGTCGGTATTGGTGGCATAGCCGCCGGTGGCCATGATGACGCCCTTGGTGGCGACGATGCGGATGTAGTGCCCGTCCTGCGTATCCTGGGCGATGATGCCCTCGACCTTGCCGCTCTTGGCCTGGTCAAGCTTCACCATCGCGGTGTTGCAGCGCAGCTCGCCGCCGTGCGCCTCCAGATACTCCTGGAAGGTGGCGCTGGTGGTAACGCCCTTCTCCTGCCCCTGCTCGGTCTTGTGGGGGCTGTGGCCGGTGGCGTAGGCCTTGTCGCGCTCGGGGTGCTCCTGATCGCCGATGCCGCCCTCGAGGCTCATGTACCAGTCGCCGGTGGATTCCATCAGATCGGTCAGCCAGTCCACCAGCTCGCCGGAGTTGTCCTCCCAGACCTTGATGAGGTCGCTGTCCACGTAGCCGCCGCCGTAGCGGACGATCTCCTGCAGCGCCTCGATCTTGTCGATCTCGAACTCGGGGAATTCCTTGAAGGCCTCGAGCTGCAGCTTGGAGTTGATGGCGCCGATGTCCTCGCGGATGCCGGTGGGCGTCTCGCGCTTCTCGACGACGAGAACCTTCGCGCCCTCTTCGGCGGCGCTCATGGCGGTAATCCAGCCGCCGGTGCCGCAGCCGACTACCAGCACCTCGGTCTCGAGGGTCTCGGTGATGTCCTTCTCGGCGATCACGGGCGCCTCGCCCAGCCAGTCGGCGTTCGCGGGCTTCTCCTGCTCCGCCAGCACGACGGTGGCGCCGGAGGCCTGGGAGATGCAGTCCGCCGCCGCCTCGCGGATGGCGTCGCTCGTGACGGTCGCGCCGGTGTAGGCGTCCACGTCGGCGCTCTGCGCGTCAAGGATCGCCTGCTCCAGCGCGGGGCCGGCCTTGCCGCCGAGCTCGGGGGTCTCGCCGGAGACGTCGATCTGCACGTCGGTGATGCTCGTCTCGTCAAAGGTCATCGTGACGGTCACGTCGCTCGCGATGCCCTTGCGGGAGGCGGTGTAGGTGCCGGGGGTATACTTCTTCTCGCCCTCGGCGAAGGCGACGGACTTGCCCAGACCCAGGCTGGCCAGACCGAGCGCGGCCGCCCCGGCGACAGAGCCCTTCAGAAAGTCTCTGCGGGAAATGTGCTTCATACGTGTTCCTCCTTGATAAGAAAATAAAAAGTACGCATACCTAACGGCATAATTTTAATGCATCTCGCGAAAAATTGCAATAAAAAACCGCGTGTCTTTCCGAAAATCTTGCGCCGGGGGAAAAATCGTGCTACACTGTGCGCGTACAAAAAGGAGAATCGGACGATGGATTATCAGGAAGCCTTACAATATATCGACGGGGTGAGCTGGCTCGGCTCCCGCCCCGGGCTGGAGCGGGTGACGGAGCTGCTGGAAAAGCTCGGTGATCCGCAGAAAACGCTCAAATTCGTGCACGTTGCGGGCACGAACGGGAAGGGTAGCTGCGCGGCGATGCTCGCGAGCGTGCTCAAGGCGGCGCATTACCGCACGGGGCTTTTCACCTCGCCCTACCTCTACCGCTTCAACGAGCGCATGCAGATAAACGGCAAGCCCATTGAGGACGCGGCGCTCGCCGCAATCGTGACGGAGCTGCGCCCCCTCGCCGACGCGATGGCGGAGCACCCCACGGAGTTTGAGCTGATGACCGCAGCGGCGCTCCTGTGGTACGCGCGTGAAAAATGCGACGTCGTGGTGCTGGAGGTCGGGCTCGGCGGGCGGCTGGACGCGACGAACGCCATCGGCGCGCCGGAGGCGGCGGTCATCATGAACAT
>CAJOFI010000166.1:0-1228 GCA_905233595.1 uncultured Oscillospiraceae bacterium
GCCGGGAGACGGGGTTTTGCAGCGCAAAGCAGCGCAGGATCAAACAGCAGGCGACGGCAAGCAGGAGAAGGCTGAAGATCCCGTGCAGCCAGGGCAGGGGATAGTCGGGGATGAGCGGGCGCAGCAGCTCCAGCCCCCAGCGCCCGGAGCTGACCGTCATGCCCTTGCCGAAAAAGTAGCTCACGCCGTCATGGTTCGGCAAAAGGTTGCAGAAGGCGTAGAAGTGGGCGAGCAGACCCGCGATCAGAACGGAGAGCAGGGGAAGGCGGTTTTCGCGCAGCAGCCCGGCAAGGCGCGCAAGCAGACGTTCAGACAGGCTTTGGGCGGGATGGTTCATGGCGGTGCTCCTTTGTCGAATACGATAGACCCATCATACCACGCTTTTCGCCCCGCGACAAGTGGCGGAAGAAAAGGATCAGGGGGACGTGAAAAATCACGCCCCCCTTGTCAGTTTTGAGTGCTGAGTTTTGAGCTTTGAGTGCTGCGTTTTTAGAGCTGCCCGGAAGGGAAAATCATACTCCCGGCAAGGCGCGGTGCTCAGTGCTGCTCCTCGCTCTTGCCCTCGTCCTCGGTGGCGTTTACGATCTGCTCGAAGTCCGCGATCTCCACGTCCTCGGCGGCGCTCTTCGCCGCGCCGATGCCGTCCTTGAGGGTCTGCACCTCGCCCTCCTTGCTCTCGATGCTCTCGCGCAGGGACTTCACCTGCTCGAACAGGGGGGCGAAGTAGCCCTCGGGCGCGTCCTTGAGCTGCTCGTAATAGAGCTTGCCGATCTCGGCGTAGACGCGGTTTAATTCCTCGTGCGCGCCGTTTACCTCCAGCGTGAGCTTTGCGATCTTCGCGTAAGCCTTGGTGCGGTTCGCCCCGTCCTCGTAGACCTTCGCGACGCCGCTCTCCTCCGCCACGCTCTTGACCTTGTCCACCAGCCCCGTCACGGTATCGCTCGCGGCGAACTCCTTCGCCTTGCCGACGATGCCGCTCAGAATGTCCTTGTAATCAGCCATCGTTATGTACCTCCTGTATAATAATGTTCCAATTCTGCTCCCCAAGCGGGGAAATATTATGACCGTCGCGTTTAGGGCAAACTGGGGCGGATGAGGGAGAGGATGACCAATTTTGCCATAGCCCGGTGCAGAAGAGAAGCTTCTCCCTCATCAGTCGCTTCGCGCCAGCTTCCCCCGCTGGGGGAAGCACAGTTCCTTAGACTGAATAGTTACCATTATTCATTTT
>CAJOFI010000166.1:1242-4403 GCA_905233595.1 uncultured Oscillospiraceae bacterium
ACCGCCAGCAGCACTCCCGTCACGAGCACGAGCACGAGGCTCACGAGCTGGGAGACGCGGATGCCGGTGCCGGTGATGTAAAGGCTGTCGGTGCGAAGCCCTTCGATCCAGGCGCGCCCGAGGCCGTACCAGAAGAAGTAGATGAGCGCGCACTGCCCGTCATACTTCCGCCTGCCGGACTTGACAAACCACAGCAGGAACAGAAAGCCCGCGAGGTTCCAGAGGCTCTCGTAGAGGAAGGTCGGGTGCACGTAGATCGTCGTGCCGTCCGGCGCGGTCAGCCCCATGCGGCAAAAGACCGTAGTCTCCGCGCCGAAGGCCTCGCGGTTCATGAAGTTGCCCCAGCGGCCGATGATCTGCCCGATCAGCAGCCCGTGCACCGCAAGATCCATCATGGCGGGGATGGGGATGCCCTTGTGCCGGCACACGAACACCACGCACAGCACCCCCGCGATCACGCCGCCGTAGATGGCGAGCCCGCCCTCGTGGACGTAGAGCATGGAGATGGGGTCTTGCAGATAGTCCTCCAGCCGGAAGAGCACGAAATAGACCCGCGCCCCCACGATGGAAAGCGGGATCAGCCAGAGCATGAGGTCGTAGAAATCATCGGCCTTGATGCCAAATTCCCTGCTGCGCCTGCCGCAGTAGAGGATCGCGAGCAGAAAGCCCAGGGCGATCAGCACGCCGTAGAAGTAGATGTTCCGCCCGAACACCGTGAAATAGGACGGCGGATCGATCGAAAAGTTCCCCAGCATGGGAAACCTGATGGCGGAATCGCGCTGTATGGTCTGAATGGCGGTCAAAATCGGAAGCATGGCTCAATCCTTCTTCGGTTCGATGATGGAGAGGACGAGCCTCTCGTCGCTCAGCGCCTCGCGCACGAAGTCCTCACACTCGCGCTTCGTGACGCCGCCGAGCAGGGCGATGGCGTCGAAGCTGCAATAGCCCTCGAAGACGCCGGTCAGAAGCGACATGCACACGCTGCCGAAATCCTCCAGCCCGCGCAGCCTCGCGCCGAGCGAGGCGCGCTTGGCGCGCTCGAAGCGCTCGGCGTCAAAGCCCTCGGCGGCGACGCGCGCGGCCTCCTCGCGGAGCGCGGCGAAGACCGCCTCCGGCTCCTCGCTCTCACCCTCGATGATGAGCGTCCCGGTGCCGGAGCTGAAATAGGCCTCGTAGTCAAAATCCCGGTTCAAAAGCCCCTCGGCGTAGAGCTTTGTATAGAAGGGGGAGGAGCTGCCCACCAGCAGGCGCAGCGCAAGCTGGCTCACGAGCCGCTGGCGAAGCGCCGCCTCGCCCTTCGGAGCCACGGCGAGCTTGGAGCCGATCATGAACTGCGGCGCGGAGACCGAGGCCTCCTCCCTGTGGAAAGCCTCCACGGGCAGCAGGCTCTCCGCCTCGCCGTAATCCGGCTTTGGCACGGGGCGGTTCTCCCCGCCCAGCTCCTCCTCGGCGATCTGCCGCACGCGCTCGGGCGAAACGTCCCCCATGACGCACAGGCACATGTTCCCCGGCGCGTAGAAGGCGCGGTAGCAGGCGTAGAGCATTTCGGGCGTGATGGCCTGGATGCTCTCCACCGTCCCGGCGACGCGGTCGCGAATGGGGTGGTGGTCGTAGAGCTGGTGCAGGAAATTGTAAAAGAGGATGAGCCCGGGCTCGTCCTCGCCCATGCGAATCTCCTGGGCGATGATGCCGCGCTCCTTCTGCACGGTCTCCTCCGTGAAATAGGGGGTGGAGACGAAGTGCAGCAGCAGCCGCAGGTTCTCCTCAAAGCGCTCGGTGCACTGGAAGTAATAGCAGGTCGTGTCGTCCCCGGTGGAGGCGTTGGGGTCGGCGCCGTTGGCGTTCAGAAGGCTCAGCGCGTTGTCGCCGTCGGGCATGTCGAACATCTTGTGCTCGAGATAGTGGGCGACGCCCGCCGGGGTGTCATGCCGCTCCCCGTCGAGGGTGAAGACGCGCCCCGCGCCGCCGTAGTCCGCCGCGAAGATGGCGAAGGCGCTCTGAAAGCCCTTCTTCGGCACCACGCAGAGGCGCAGCCCGTTTTTGAGCACGTCGGTGTACAGGCTCTCGCCGATGTTTGTGTATTCAGTCTTCCGCATCGTCGTCCTCCTCCCGGGCGCTGCCGTCGCCCCTGAGAAAATAGATCATGTCGCACTCGGCGTTGCGCGCGATCTCTGCGATCTGCCCGCGCGTCACCTCGCCCACCAGCTCGGCAAGCTCCAGGGGGCTGTACTCCGAGCCGTCGAGCGCCTGCGTCAGATAGAAGCCCTCCAGCTCGCCCTGGCTGTCCGCCATCGCGCGCAGCTCGGAGGCGACGCCCATCTTCGCGCTCAAAAGCTCCTCCTCCGTCACCTCGCCCCGGGCGATCGCCGCGAGCTGGGCGAAGATCTCGTCCCGCGCGGCCTCAAATTTGTCAAACGCGATGCCCGAGGACACGAGCAGCAGCCCCTTGTGCGTGTCCACCAGCGAGCCCGCGTAGTAGCAGAGCTGCAGCCGCTCCCGCACGTTTTCAAAGAGCTTGGAGGTGGTGCCCCCGCCGAAGACCGCGTTGAAGACGTAGAGCGCCGGAACGTCCGGCTCCTCCATGCTCTCGCCGAGGCGCCAGCCCATCACGAGCTTGCCCTGCGTCACGTCGAGCGTCTCCGTCACCGTGCGCGGCTGCTCCTCGAGGGCGTTCATGCGCACGTCGGTGCCGATATCGTAGTCGAGCTCCCCGCGCGGGAGGGTCATCAGCGCGTCGCGCAGTTCGCGCACGAGCTGCTTTTCCTCCGCCCGCCCGCAGTAGAAGATCTCGATGGGGCTTGTCTGCAGCAGGCTCCTGTAATGCTTGGAGAGCTTCGGGGCTCTCACCGCCGAGACGCCCCACCGCGAAGTCCTCATAGCAGCACATCTCCTCCAGACAACGGAACAGCGCCCAGCCGCGCTTGTCGTTGACGCGGCTGCGGATGGTCTCAAGCAGCTTGTCCCGCTCGCTCTCCACGTATTTGGGCAGCAGCAGCCCGCCCCGCGTCGCCGGGGAGAGCAGCAGCTCGCCCAGAAGCAGCGTGGCCTCGCGCAGGATGCCGCGCCCGCCGGGGAGATAGTCCTCCTCCGGGACGCTCGCGTAAAAGCCGACGCACTGGATCTCGCCGACGCGGCGCACCACCGGCTCGATGGCGGCGCCG
>CAJOFI010000167.1 GCA_905233595.1 uncultured Oscillospiraceae bacterium
GCCGCGCTCTCGGCGGAGTACCCGGACATGAAGTCGAAGATCTTCGGCGCGATGCAGCGCCTCCCGCTCGACGGCTGGGAACCGGCGGAAAACTGGCGGCTCGGGAAATGAGCTTTGCGTCGTGCGTTTTGAGGGCACGGCAGCTTTTCCGCATATTCTTATCCGTTCTCCTCAAAACCCGGCACTCAAAACTCAAAACTTTAAAGGGGATGTGGTCGTTCACATCCCCTTTTATTCCTAATTCAGCAGCGCGTCCATAAAATCGATCTCGTCCTGGTTGGCGGCGACGCTCTCGACCCAGTCGGTGTGGCCGATGTTGAAAACGTGCAGCAGGGCATTTTCCACGTCCTCATAGCTCTTGAGCGTGTGCGCAACGCCGCTGTCGGTCAGATACGCGTCGAACTTGACGACGGTGGCGCCGGTGGTCTTGTCGCCGGGGGTGGTCATCATATAGAGCCCCTCAAAGACGGCGGGATCGGTGCAGGTGAAGAGATCCATGTGCGCCATCAGATCATCGTCCATCAGGATCTCGGCGCCGATGGTGTTGGAGGTATAGGCGGCCGGCCCCTTCTTGTCCTCCCCCAGATCGTCGCGCATGGAGAAGATATCCGCCATCGGGCAGGTGGTCACGTAGCCGGAGAACGCGTAGCTCGGCGGCGTAACGCCGAAATACTCCTGCAAAGCGGGATCGCGCATAATGGCCATGGACAGCAGCACGTAGTAGCCGCCTGCGGAGTCGCCGCTGAGGAAGACGTTGTCCAGGTCGATGTGGTATTCCTCCGCGTGCTCGCCCACCCAGTTATACACCGTGAAGAGCTCGCGGATAACGTCAGGGAAGGAAACGTGGGGCAGCTTGCTGTAATCCGGCGTCACGACCACGTAGCCCGCCTCTGCAAAGACGATGCTGTGGTCGGTATTGGTGGTCTTGTTGCCGCCGATGAAGCCGCCGCCGTGAACCTCCACGACGGTCTTGGTGGCCTCCGCCTTGTCGGAGCCGTAGATGTCGAGCGTGTGGTTTGCGTCCCCATCGTCGATGTAGGCGACGTCTGAGATCAGATCGCCGTAGGCTTCGCCCTCGGCAAAGGCGGAAGCGCCCAGCGTGAGCAGCAGCGCCGCGGTGAGCGCAAATGCCAGAAGCTTTTTCATGGTCTTTCTCCTCCGTTACGGTATGATTTTTGATACGGCAAAGCCTGTCTGCCGTTTGGAGCCTTTATTGTATCATAAAAGCCGCCGCGCGGGGCTCGCCTTCCGCGCCGTTATTTCCGTTGTTTACGCCGCGAGCCGCCTCCTGCGCGCTATTGCCCCTCGTCGATCGGGAGCATGACGTAGAGCAGGAAGCGGTTATCCTCCGCCTTGACCGAGAGCGTGCCCCGGTACCTCTCCGCGATCCGCCGCATGCTCTTGAGGCCGAAGCCGTGGCTGGAGGTATCGCCCTTCGAGGTCAGCGGAAGCCCGTCGCGCAGGGTGAGGCTGCCCTCATAATAGTTCTCCACCTGGATGATGGCGAAGCCGTCCCGCCGCCAGACGGAGGCGGTGATGATCCGTTTGTCCACGTCCTCAAGCTGCTCCACGGACTCGATGGCGTTGTCGATGGCGTTGCCGAAGAGGGTGTAGAGATCCACCACGTCCATGAAGGCCAGGCAGCTCCCGTCGGCCACACAGGTCCACTGGATGTTGTGCAGCTTGCAGTAGAGCCCCTTCTCCATGAGGATGGTGTTGAGCGCCTCGTTGCCGGTGTCGGTCTTGCTGTCGTAGATATCCACCATGTCCTGCACCTCGCGGACGAAGGCCCTGCGCCGTTCCGAGCCGCCCTCGGCATAGGACAGCGCGGCGATCTGGTGGCGCAGATCGTGGCATTTGCGGTTGATAAGCTCCACGTTCTCCTTGGTGAGCGCGTACTGCCGCTCGTTCTGCCGCCAGAGGACGCGGCTTTTCTCCAGCGCCCTGGACACCGCCGTCTCGCGCCTGCGCATCCACTGCGACCAGAGCAGCAGAAAGCCCGCCAGCAGATCGAACAGGAGGCTTCCCCGGAAGAGGGCGATATACCCCTCGCCGCCATCGGCGAGGATGCCCACGTCCACGGCGCGCTTGCAGGAGGTGCTCAGAAACAGCGCCGTGAAGAGCACCAGCCCCGCGAGAGTGACGGCGGTCGTCGGCGTCACGCGGTACTCCCCCTTTTCGGGGAGCTTTCGCGCGAAGAGGAAGAACACCGCGGCAAAGACCAGCAGATCGAGCACAACGTAGAGGACGTTGTTCCACTCCGGCGCGCTGCCGCGAAACACCAGCAGGATATACAGCGTGGAGGCGATGTGCTGCGTGTCGTAGGCAAGCGCGGCGGCGTAGAGCGCGTCCGTCCACGAAAGCTCCCGGCAAAAGCGCGCGACGCCCACCGCGCTCACGAACACCAGCACGAACCAGAGCCAGCCGAACTCCCGCGCGAGGAGCGCATAGAGCGCCAGCTCCAGCGCCAAAAATCCGGCCGAGGCGGCAAGGCGCAGCCAGAAGCGCTCACGGCGCCTGAGCGGCTGGAGGAAGAGGGCGAGGGCGAGCAGCAGCTCCGCGCAGAACGGAACTGCCCGCCGAACGATTGACCAGTCCATAGCGCTCCTTTCATCCGGCGAGGCGCCCGGCCAGCGCCTCGATAAAGGCTTTTTTGCGCGCGCGGCTGATCTGCAGGCGATCCCCGCCGACGAGGGCGCTGTTGTCGCTCACGGCGCGGACGTGGTCGAGGTTGACCAGATAGCAGCTATTGCACTTGAAGAAGGGCTGACCGCGAAGCTGCTCCTCCGCCTCGCGCATACTGCCGCGCAGGCGCAGCACCTCTCCGTGCCCGACGAGCTCTACGTAGCGGAGCTGCGAGACGGAAACGCGGCGCAGCCCGGCAGGCAGGGACAGGGCGAGCGTGCACTCCCGCTGCGCCTCGAGGCGCTTCACGATCTTCTGCAGGCGCATCTCGAGCGCGCTGTAGCCCACGGGCTTGAGCAGGTAATCCAGCGCCCCGACCTCGTAGCCCCGGATGGCATACTGCGCCATGTTGGTGATGAAGATGATGGTGACGTTCTCATCCTTTTCCCGGATGCGCCGCGCGGCGTCCATACCGCTCATGCGCGGCATCTCAATGTCCAGAAACAGCGCGTCAAACACCGGGGCGTACTCTGCGGCGAGCAGATCCCCGTCGCTGTACTCCCGGATCTGCATGGCGACGCCGTGCGTCTGCCCGAAGCGCCGCAGATGCGCGATCAACTCGCGGCGGTACGCCGCGTCGTCCTCCGCAACGGCAATGCGAATCTCCATGCTCTGCCCCTCCCGTCTACACAGGGGACGCGAAAAATCACAGCCCCTGAAGTTTCAGGTTTTGCGCGCTGCGTTTTGGGGAGACCGGATAAAAAGAAGCATACCGAACGCGGCTTTCCGGGAACGCGGCAGACGGAAGTAAAAAAATTGCTCTGTCCGCAAAAAACTTCCGCCTCTGTCAGGATCGTCTCTTTATTCGGCTTCCATCTCAAATCGCACGATTCAAAACCGGGGATATGAAAAAACGGATTTTTCCACATCCCCGGTCAGTATAGCACGATTTTGGATTTCCGGAAAGGGATTTTTTAGAGGTCTTGGCGAAGCCGCAGAGCTCAACGGCGGACTTTTCGACCAGGTTCTCGCGGTCATAGTCGGTGTAGGGCGCGTGCATATAGACCTGCACGACCTCCTTGCCCGCCGCGTCGCCGCTGTTGGTGACCGTGACGGAGGCGGTGAAGGAATCGCCGTTTTCGGTGAAGCTAAAGTCGCCGTAGGTGAAATCCGTATAGCTCAGGCCGTAGCCGAAGGGGAACTGCACGGTGCTCTCGTAGTCGAAATCACCGGCATTTCCCTGCCTGAGGACGGCGTCCTCATAGCGGGTCTCGTAATAGCGGTAACCGACGTAGATACCCTCGGCGTAGATTGTGAAGGCGTTCTTGGGGCCTTTTTCGTTGTTGGTGTTGGTGAATTCGCCGTAGCTGAAAACCTGCGCGGCGGGGGCGCTCAGAGAGTCGTAGGCGTAGGTATCGACCAGGCGGCCGGAGGGGTTGCACGCGCCGGTCAGCGTTTTGGC
>CAJOFI010000168.1 GCA_905233595.1 uncultured Oscillospiraceae bacterium
CGAGACCCATCTGCGCTTCAAACGCGCCCAGGAGCGCCGCAAGGGGCTTGCCCCAGCGCCGGGGATCCTTGCCGAGGCGCTCGAAGTACTCCTGGAAGCTCAGGTACACGTCGGAAAATGCCGCGCCCGTGGCGATCAGCTTGCACACGGATTCCACGACCGCGAGATACGCGCCGTGGTAGGGGCTCTTCTCGGTGATGAAGGGGTTATAGCCCCAGGCCATGAGCGAGCAGTCCTCGGTGTGCTTCTTCTCGACGGAGATCTTCTGCACCATGGCCTGCACGGGCGTATGCTGGTATTTGCCGCCGAAGGGCATCAGCACGCTGCCCGCGCCGATGGTGGAGTCAAAGCGCTCGCTCAGCCCGCGCCTTGAGCAGCAGTTGAGGTCGGAGGCCATGGCCTTGAGGTTTTCGGCAAAGCCGCCGCGAATCTCCCGGTCATAGCGCTCGGGCGCGGCGGAGACGGCGGAGACGTGCTTGCTCGCGCCGTTGGTGTCGAGAAAGGCGCGGCTCAAATCAACGATGGTCTTGCCGTTCCAGTGCATGACGAGGCGGGGCTCCCGCTGCACGACCGCGACGGGGCAGGCCTGCAGGTTCTCCGCCCCGGCGAGGTCGAGGAAGCGCTGCACGTCCTTCGCCTCCACGACGACGGCCATGCGCTCCTGGCTCTCGCTGATGGCAAGCTCGGTGCCGTCCAGCCCCTCGTACTTCTTGGGGACGGCGTTCAAGTCGATCACGAGGCCGTCGGCCAGCTCACCGATGGCGACGGAGACGCCGCCCGCGCCGAAGTCGTTGCAGCGCTTGATGAGGCGGCAGGCCTCCCGATTTCTGAACAGGCGCTGGAGCTTGCGCTCCTCGGGGGCGTTGCCCTTCTGCACCTCCGCGCCGCAGGTCTCCACCGAATGGGCGTTGTGCGCCTTGGAGGAGCCGGTCGCGCCGCCGATGCCGTCACGCCCCGTGCTGCCGCCGAGGAGGATCACCACGTCGCCGGGCGCCGGAACCTCGCGCCGCACGTTCTCCGCCGGAGCCGCCGCGATAACCGCGCCGATCTCCATGCGCTTGGCGGCGTAGCCGGGGTGGTACAGCTCGTCCACGATGCCGGTCGCAAGGCCGATCTGGTTGCCGTAGGAGGAGTAGCCCGCCGCCGCGGTGGTGACGAGCTTGCGCTGGGGAAGCTTGCCGGGGATGGTCTCGCTCACGGGCTTTAAGGGGTCGGCCGCGCCCGTGACGCGCATCGCGCCGTAGACGTAGGCGCGCCCGGAGAGCGGGTCGCGGATCGCGCCGCCGATGCAGGTCGCCGCGCCCCCGAAGGGCTCGATCTCGGTGGGGTGGTTGTGCGTCTCGTTCTTAAACAGCAGCAGCCAGGGCTCAGTCACGCCGTCCACCGTCACGTCGATCTTCACGGTGCAGGCGTTGATCTCCTCGCTCTCGTCGAGCTTCGGAAGCTTCCCGGCCATCTTGAGCGCTTTGGCGGCGATGGTGCCCAGATCCATGAGGCAGACGGGCGTCGTGCGTCCGAGCGCCTCGCGGGTGCTGAGATAGTCCTGATACGCCCGCTCAAGCAGCGCGTCCTCAAATTTCACCTCGTCGATGACGGTGTTGAAGGTGGTGTGGCGGCAGTGATCCGACCAGTAGGTGTCCAGCACGCGGATCTCGGTGATCGTCGGCTCGCGCTGCTCGCTCCTGAAATAGTCCTGGCAAAAGGCAATGTCGTCGGCGTCCATCGCAAGGCCGTAATCGCGCACGAAGCGCTCCAGCCCCGCGCGGTCGAGGCTGCTAAAGCCCTCAAGCGTCGCGACCCCGGTGGGGATGGCGTAGTCGATCCTGAGCGTCTCGGGCAGGCTCAAGGCGGCCTCGCGCGCCTCAACGGGGTTGATGACGTACTTCTTGATCTCTCGCAGATCCGCCTCCGAGAGCTTGCCGTACAGGGCGTAGACCTTCGCCGAGCGGATCAGCGGGCGCTCGCCCTGGGAGAGGATCTGGATGCACTGGGCGGCGGAGTCCGCCCGCTGGTCAAACTGCCCGGGCAGATACTCCACTGCGAAGACCAAAGCGCCCTCGCAGTCGATGTCGGCGGTGGCAACGTCAAGCTGGGGTTCGGAAAAGACCGTGCGGATCGCGTAGGAGAAAAGCTCCTCGCTGATGCTCTCCGCGTCGTAGCGGTTGAAGAGCCGTACGCGCGAAAGCCCCGTGATGCCCAGCAGGTTTCTCGCGTCGCTCAGAAGCGCGCGGGCCTCGTTGTCAAGTCCGGGCTTCTTTTCTACAAATACTCTGTAAACCATCTCAGCCCTCCGCGTAAGCCTTCAGCGCGCGCTGACCGATGTCGCGCCGGCAGTAGGCGTTTTCAAAGCGCACCTGGGACGCGAGACGGTACGCGCCCTCGATGGCGTCCGGCAGCGTGTCGGCGACTGCGGTGCAGCCCACGACGCGCCCGCCGTTTGTAACAAGCGCCCCGTCCCTGAGCGCCGCGCCCGCGACGAAGACGGAGGGGGCGATCTCCTCGGGAATGAAGAGCGGGAAGCCCTTCTCATAGTGCTCCGGGTAGCCCTCGGAGGCGAGGATCACGCAGCAGGCGGACTTGCCCGAAAAGCGCACCTCGACCTCGCTCAGGCGCTCCTCGGTGACGGCGCGCAGGATCGTGAAGAGATCGCTCTCGAGAAGCGGGAGCACCACCTGCGTCTCCGGGTCGCCGAAGCGGCAGTTGTACTCGATGACCTTGGGACCGTCCTTCGTCAGCATCAGCCCGAAGTAGAGGCAGCCCTTGAAGGGGCGCCCCTCGGCCCGCATCGCGCGCACGGTGGGGAGGAAGATCTCCTCCATGCAG
>CAJOFI010000169.1:0-2390 GCA_905233595.1 uncultured Oscillospiraceae bacterium
CCGCAGGCATACTTTGTGTATGGCAAGGTTGAGCAACGAAAAGTGGCACAAAAAGCCCTGTCAGTTGGGCGTTTTGTCGTTTTTCAAACAAGGCCTAATACGCGACGCCCCAGAAGAGCATCTTGTCGGCGGGTCTGCCGCAGCAGGCGCACACGTCGCCGAGGTGCTCCTGCTCGAAGGGCAGGCAGCGGGAGGACATGCCGGCCTCGTCCTTCATCTTCTGCTCGCAGGCGACATCGCCGCACCACATGGTCTTGATGAAGCCGCCCTTCTCCTCCTGGAGCTTTTTGGCCTCCTCCACCGAGAAGGCGGGCCAGCAGTGCTCGTCAAGGTTGCGCCTGGCCTTCTCATAAAGCCCCTGCTGCACCAGGTCAAGCTGCTCCTTCGCGGCCTGCTCCAGAGCGTCGAGGGCGATGACGGTCTTCTCCCCGTCGTTGCGGCGCACGAGGACGCACTGGCCGTTTTCGATGTCGCGCGGGCCGATCTCCACGCGCAGGGGCACGCCCTTCATCTCGTACTGCGCGCACTTCCAGCCCATGGAGTTGTCCGAATCGTCCATCTGCACGCGAAGCCCCGCCGCGGTGAGCCGCTCCTTAAGCGCGGCGGCCGCCTCGAGCACGCCGGGCTTGTGCTGCGCCACGGGCAGGATGATGACCTGGATGGGGGCGATCTGCGGCGGCAGCACGAGGCCGTTGTTGTCGCCGTGCGCCATGATGACCGCGCCGATCATGCGCGTCGTGGAGCCCCAGGAGGTCTGGAACGGGTACTGCAGCTTGTTGTCGCGCCCGGCGAAGGTCACGCCGTAGGCGCGGGAGAACTTGTCGCCGAAATAATGGCTCGTCGCGCCCTGCAGCGCCTTGTGATCCTTCATCATGCACTCGACGGTATAGGTGGCCTCGGCGCCGGCAAACTTCTCCTTCTCGGTCTTGCGCCCCTTCACCACGGGGATCGCCAGCACCTTCTCATAGAAGTCCGCGTAGCAGTTGAGCTGCTGCTCGGTCTCCGCCATGGCCTGCTCGGCCGTCTCATGGATGGTGTGCCCCTCCTGCCACCAGAACTCACGCGAGCGCAGGAAGGGGCGGGTCGTCTTCTCCCAGCGGATGACGGAGCACCACTGGTTGTAGAGCATCGGCAGCTCCCGGTAGGAGTGCAGCACGCGCGACCAGTGATCGCAGAACATGGTCTCGGAGGTGGGACGGAAGGCCAGGCGCTCCTCCAGCTCCTCGCTGCCCCCCTGGGTGACCCAGGCGCACTCGGGCGCAAAGCCGTTTACCAGCTCGCCCTCCTTTTTCAGCAGGCTCTCCGGAATCAGCACCGGCATCGCCACGTTCTGGTGCCCGGTCTTTTTGAACTCCGCGTCCATGATCCGCTGCATATTCTCCCAAATGGCATAGCCGTAAGGGCGCAGGATCGTAAAGCCCTTCACAGAGGCGTACTCCACCAGCTCCGCCTTGCGGCAGATGTCGGTATACCACTGGGCGAAGTCCACCTCCATATCGGTGATCTGCTCCACTTTTTTATCCTTAGCCATAATCACATTCCTCTCTTTCGCCGAATTTTTCAGCGTCCTTTATTTTATATTGTGTGCAGGGTCTTGTCAATACAGATAAAAATGACAAATTGTAACAAAGTTGTGAAAAACTCTTGACGTTTGCTGTCAAATTGGCTATAATAGCAGCACGCAATGAAATCGTGTGTTCATAACTGCGCCGTTTTTACAGATACGGAGGTGAACGATATCAACAAACAGAAGTTTCTTGCGGAGCTCGGCAAGCTGCTGACCTTCATGTATGAGGAGGATCGGCAGACCGCGCTGAGCATGTATGCCAAGATGTTTGATGATACGGATGACGAGCAGGGGCTGCTGCATTATTTGGTCTCGCCCACGCGGCAGGCGGTGGTGATTGCCCGCGCTTACAATGCCCGCGCGCGCAAGCTGCAGGTGGAGTCCCGTTCCCGCGACAGCGAGGACGCCGAGGGGGGCAAGCTCCCGGAGTTCGTACTCGCCATCGAGGAGCAGTTCCGGGGTTACGTCCCTGTGCGTAGCGTCGCGCAGGACGCGATGGAGAACCAGTTTTCGCTGTTTGAGAACGCGCCCAATCCCGTGCAGGACGGGATGGACGAGGTGTTCCCGGTCTATGAGGGCGGGGAGCTCTACCCGGTCGAGCAGAACGACGAGCCCGACCGGGACGCGGCGGATCAGCAGGTGCTCTCCTTCATGGAGGACTTCAGCTTCCGGCCCGAGGGCGCGGAGGACGAAGAATACTATGAGGACTACGAGGAAGAGTATGAGGACTATGAGGAGACCGTGCGTGTGGCGAAGCTGCCGCTGCTGATCCTCTTCGTGGTGCTGGCCGTGCCGGTGACGCTGGTCGGCGTGGCGGCGCTGC
>CAJOFI010000169.1:2398-3294 GCA_905233595.1 uncultured Oscillospiraceae bacterium
GCGGGCTCCGCGCTGCTGGTGGCGGCCTTCGGCGGGTTTAAGATCCTGGCGGACTTTCTGCTGCTCTTCGGCGCGGCGATCATGCTGCTGGCGCTGGGGCTTTTGTTCCTTTGGGTCTTCATCTGGTTCATCGGCGGCGCCATTGCGGGGCTTGTCAAGGGCGTGATCGCGCTGGGCGGCCGTTGGTGCTATAAGGAGGTAGAGGCATGAAAAAGGCAGGCAGGGCGGTTCTGACCGTCGCGCTGGTGGCGCTGCTGCTGGGTGCGGTGTGCGTCGGCGTCGGCTTTATGACCGGGGCGGACCTTTCGCGCGTCTACTCCACACTCGATCAGCGCTACAATCTCGGCGCCTATCAGGAGGCCTACACCGAATACGCGGGCGAGGTTCTCGGCGCAGTTACGGAGGCATGGCAGGAGCCTGCGGCGTAAGGCTGCTGCCCGAAGAGAGATATGGATCAAAAATACGACAGTCTGAAGCTGGAAAACCAGCTCTGCTTCCCGCTCTACGCCTGTTCGCGGGAGGTCATCAAGCAATACAAGCCCTTTCTGGACGAGCTGGAGCTGACCTACACCCAGTACATCGCGATGATGGTGCTGTGGGAGCACCGCTCCGTCACGGTCAAGGAGCTGGGGCAGTACCTGTTCCTGGACTCCGGGACGCTGACGCCGCTGCTGAAAAAGATGGAGGCGAAGGGGCTTATCAGCCGCAAGCGCGACCAGGAGGACGAGCGCAGCCTGATCGTGAGCCTCACGCCGGAGGGCGACGCGCTTCGGGAGCGGGCGCTGGAGGTGCCGAAAAAAATGGCGCAGTGCGTGCGCCTGAACCCGGAGGAAGCGATGGAGCTGTATAAGCTTCTGTATAAGCTTCTGGGATAGTACATGGTGCTGTGAAAAAAC
>CAJOFI010000169.1:3304-6120 GCA_905233595.1 uncultured Oscillospiraceae bacterium
TTTCGCCTGTAGCTGCGTTGTCAAAGCTTGCAATACACAAAGTATTCCTGCGCTTTGACGCCTTGCTACAGGCGAAAAATCCTACGCCATCTTTGCACAGTTTATTTCTGCACAGTTCCTAAAAACTCAGCGGCGCTCAAGCGGTGGGGCGGAGGCAGCGCATGGCGTTCAGGATCGCGAGGATCAGCACGCCCACGTCGCCGAAGACGGCGAACCACATGTTCGCAAGCCCCAGCGCGCCGAGGGCGAGGATCACGAGCTTGACGCCGAGAGCGAAGACGATGTTCTCGTGCACGATGCGCATGGTCTTGCGCGCAAGCTTCACCGCGAGCGGGAGGCGCGAGGGCTTGTCGTCCATCAGCACGATGTCCGCCGATTCGATGGCGGCGTCGGAGCCGAGGGCGCCCATCGCGATGCCCACGTCCGCGCGCGTCAGCACCGGCGCGTCGTTGATGCCGTCCCCGACGTAGGCGAGCCGCCGCCCCTCGCGGAGCAGCGCCTCCACCTGCTGCACCTTCTCGGCGGGCAGCAGCTCGGGGATGCAGCGGTCGAGGCCGAGCGTCTCGGACACCTTCCGCGCAACGGCGGCCTTGTCGCCGGAGAGCATCACGGTCTCGCGCACGCCGAGCGCCTTGAGCGCGGCGATGGCCTCCTGCGCGTCGTCCTTGAGCTGGTCGCCCACGACGATGTGCCCCAGGTACTCGCGATCGCGCGCGACGTGGATGACGGTGCCGAGCAGATGGCAGTCGTGAAATTCCGCGCCGACCTGCTCCATGAGCCCCGCGTTGCCGACGTAATAGGTCTCGCCGTCCACCACGGCTTTGACGCCGCGCCCGGCAAGCTCCGTGATCTCCCCGAGGCGGCTCTTGTCAATGTCGCCCTCGTGCGCGCGCAGGATGGACTGCGCCACCGGATGGCTCGAATAGCTCTCCGCCGCGGCGGCGACGTCGAGCAGCGCGTCGGGCGTCAGCTCCTGCGGGTGCACGGCCTGGACGGCGAACTTGCCCTGGGTCAGCGTGCCGGTCTTGTCAAAGCAGACCGTGTCCACCCTGGCGAGCATCTCGAGGTCGTTTGCGCCCTTGATGAGGATGCCCTGCTTTGACGCGCCGCCGATGCCGCCGAAAAAGGACAGCGGCACGCTCACCACCAGGGCGCAGGGGCAGGAGACCACGAGGAAGATCAGCGCGCGCTCGATCCACTCGCCCCAGTTGCCCACGAAAAGCGGCGGGATCAGCGCAAGGCAGAGCGCGCCGATGACCACCACCGGCGTGTACCAGCGGGCAAAGCGGGTGATGAAGCTCTCGACCTTCGCCTTTTTCTCGGCGGAGTTCTCCACCAGCTCGAGGATGCGGGAGACGGTGCTCTCGGCGTAGACGCTGTCGGTCTGCACTCTCAGAAGCCCCGTGAGGTTGATGGAGCCGGAGATCACGCGCTCACCCGCAGAAACGTCCACCGGCATGCTCTCGCCGGTGAGGGCGGCGGTGTCGAGGCTGCTCACGCCCTCGAGCACGATGCCGTCGAGCGGGACGCGCTCGCCCGGGCGGATGAGGATCGTCTCGCCCAGGCTGACCTCCTCGGGGTCGAGCGTCAGCTCCTCGCCGTTTCGCAGAACGGTGGCGCTGTCGGGGCGGATGTCCATCAGCGCCGCGATGGATTTGCGGCTGCGCCCCACGGCGATGGACTGGAACAGCTCCCCGATCTGGTAGAAGAGCATGACCGCCGCCGCCTCGGGATATTCCGCGATCGCGAAGGCGCCGAGCGTGGCGATCGCCATGAGGAACTTCTCGTCAAAAACCTGCCCGTGCCCGATGTGCCGCACGGCGCTTAACAGCACGTCGTAGCCGATCACGAGATAGGGCACGGCGAAGGCCAGCGCCTTCCACACCCCCTCCACAGGCAGCATCGCCGCCGCGCCAAGCAAAAGGGCAGCGGCGGCGATGCGCAGGAGGGTCTTTTTCTGTTTTTTCGTCAGATCCTTCATTTGAGGATCACCCGGCAGTCGGGCTCGACCTTGGCGATGCACTTGACGGCGCTCTTGAGCACCTCGTCAAACTGCGCGTCCTCGGCCTCGAGCGTCAGCTTCTGCGTCATGAAGCTCACCGTCGCGTTCTGCACGCCGGGCAGCTTTTTGATGGCGGCCTCCATCTTGGCCGCGCAGTTGGCGCAGTCCAGATCCTCCAGCTTGAATACCTTTTTCATGTCGTTTCCTCCTCGTTTTTATAATCTTCGATCAGATGCTCAAAGCCCTGGGCGATGATGGTGCGCACGTGCTCGTCGGAGAGGAAATAATAGATCGTCTTGCCCTCCCGGCGCTTGCCCACGAGGTCTGCGTCCTTCAAAATGCGAAGCTGGTGGGAGATGGCGGACTGCGTCATGCCCAGCAGCTCCGCGATCGCGCAGACACACATCTCCGATTCAAACAGCGCAAAAAGGATCTTGCAGCGGGTCGTGTCCCCGAAGATCTTGAACAGATCGCTCAGATCGCTCAAAAGCTCGTCGGTGGGCAGATCGCGCCGCACCTGCCGCAGGATCTCCTCATGGTTGTGGGGCATCATATGCGCCTCCGTTCATATGAATTGCTGTTCATATGTTAGCACAGGAGAATGTGTTTGTCAAGCACAAATACGGGGAAAGCCACGGCTTACGCATGAAAAGAGCGCATAACGTCAGCCAGGAAAGAGTCGTCATAGGAGCAGCGGCGACGTTTTCTAGCAATGCTGATCTTTGCAGGGTGGTTTTTGAGCAAATTCAAAGAAATATGCCGAACAACAGCCATGTTTTCAGCCGAATGGTCTTTCCGAATACGGCTATAGTCT
>CAJOFI010000170.1 GCA_905233595.1 uncultured Oscillospiraceae bacterium
GTTTGTCTGGGCGGTGTCGCTCACCGCGCCCCGAATGCTCTCGATCAGCCCGGCGGACGCCGTGGGAAGCCCCAGCCCCAGCAGCAGCGCCATCACCAGCGCCATAGAAAGGATCTGTTTTTTCTTCATAATTTAATCACTCCGTTGTCCCCAGGGTTTCCGTTTTTCTTCTCGTCGAGCTTCGGCGGCTCCATGTCCTGTATATCGTTCGTATCCACGACGGCGCTTATGCTGCCGTGAAAGACGCCGTGTACCTCCGCGTCGAAATAGCCGTTCATCGTGCCGCGCACGCGCCCGTCGATGCGCATCATGCCGCTGCGGCTCGTCACCTTGATGGCGGGCGAGAGCTCAAAGCTCGTGCGGGAAATGAGCGAGTCGCCCAGCAGCAGGATCTGCGGCAGGACGCACATAACGAGGAAGATCGAAATGAGCGTGCCGGTGCCGAGATAGACGCCGATGGCGGAAATGGTCTCGTTCGAGGTCATGTAGCCGATCACCATGCCCGCCGAGGCCAGCATCGTGCCGGAAGTGATGATGGTCGGGAAGGCCTGGTTGAGCGTCTCGACCATGGCCTGCTTGAGGGGAAGCGTCTTCTTGAGCTCCATGTAGCGGCTGGAGATGACGATGGCATAGTCGATGTTCGCGCCCATCTGGATGGCGCTGATGATGAGATAGGTCAGAAAATAGAGGTTCTTCCCCGTAAGATAGGGCGTGGAGAAGTTGCACCAGATGCTGCCCTGGATGATCAGGATCAGCAGCACCGGCAGACCCACCGAACGGAAGGTGAAGACCAGCACCGCGACCACGAAGAAGATCGTGAGGATGCTGATGAGCAGGTTGTCGTGCTCGAAGGAGGCGCGCAGGTCGTAGCAGCTCGTGGTGTCGCCGACGAGGTAGTGCTGCGGATAATAGCGGGCGGCGATGCCGTGGAGGATCGTGAGGAACTCGTAGCTTTCCTCCGCCTCGACGGGGAGATCCGCCTTTACCACGATGCGCGACCAGTTTTCGCTGCGCAGTTGGCGCTTCGCGTCCTCCAGCTCCTCCTCCAGCTCGTCCATCCTCTCCTCCGTCTCGGCGGGGAGCTTGACGGTGACGGAGCTGCGCTGCTCGTTTAAGTAGGTGATGAGGTCGATGAGCGAGACGCGGTAGTTGTCGATGTTGGTGGCGGCCTGCCCGTAATCGTCCTGCTGCATGGCGTAGCCGGTGTACAGGAGCCGCGCGACCTCGTAGTCGATGTTGTTCATCTCCGCGAACTGGCGCGGCGTCAGCGCGGAGGTGATGAGATAGTCGTCGTTGGCCTCGATGCCCGCAAGGCCGGTGACCGACACCACCTGCGGAAGCTGGCGCAGCTCACGGATCAGCTCGGCCTCGCGGTCATAGTCCCCGCCGGGGACGAGCAGCGCGATCTGGTTGTTCGTGCCAAAGGTCTCGATGATCTGCTCGCGCGCGATCTGGTTCTCGTTCTGGCGGATGGAGCGCACGGAATGGAAATCGTAGACGTAGGGGGCCTTGCTCGAGATCAGATAGGCCGCCACGATCACCGCGGCGAAGAGGAAGGGCACCACGAAGCGCGTCGCGTAGGCAAAGCGCCCCAGGAAGGGGATCTTCGGCACGAAGCTTTTGTGGTGGCTCTTGTCGATGGCCTTGGAGAAGGTCACGAGCAGCCCCGGCATCAGCAGGAACACCGAGCAGAGGCTCAGCAGGATCGCCTTGATGAGCACGACGCCCATGTCATACCCGAGGCGGAACTGCATGAAGGTCAGCGCAAGCAGACCGGAAATGGTGGTCAGGCTGCTCGCGGAGATCTCCGGGATGGCCTTGCTCAGCGCGACGACGGCGGCCTCGCGCGGGGGCTTGTCCTCGTGCTCCTCCATATAGCGGTGGAAGAGGATGATGGCATAGTCGATCGCGAGGGCAAGCTGCAAAACGATGGCGATGGCGTTGGTGACGAAGGAGATGGGGCTAAAAAGGTAGTTCGTGCCCATGTTCAGCAGCGCCGCCGCGCCGAAGGTGACGAGCAGCAGCGGGATCTCCGCGTAGGTGTGGGAGGTGAAGAGCAGCACCAGCACGATGATGACTACCGCGATCAGATCGACCACCAGCATCTCCCGGTCAATGATGGCCTTGAGGGGATTGCCGATCTCGCTGTTTACGTAGAGATCGTAGCCGGAGAGCTTCCGCTCCACCTCCGCGAGCCCACGGATGCTGGCGTCGGCGTCGTTATCGCCCTCAAAGGTCACGGTAAAGAGCGCGGAGGAGGCGGCGTAGTGATCCGGCGTCCCGTCAAAGTCCACGGATTTGACGCCCTCGGTCTCCTCGATCTGCGGCAGCAGGGCGCCGGCCTGTTCAAAGCTCACGTTCTGCACCATGATCTGCGCCGTGGCGTAGGTCGTAAACTCGCTCTCCATCAGCTCAAGACCCTGGCGCGTCTCGGTCTCCTCGCCGAGATAATCGGTCAGCAGGTCGTTGACCTCGACCCAGTTGCGCGAAAAAGCGCAGAAAACGCACATGCCCAGAAAGAGCAGGAAGAAGAAAACGCGCTTGTCCACGATGAAGGAGGCAACGCGCATCATGAAATTCTGATTGTCCTTTTTTTCCATTTTCGCTCCCAAGCGGTCATTTTGCGGTTGAAAAAACGTACTACTCAAATCCTAACACTTTATTATACCAGCCTCCCTTCCCATTTGCAAGCCCGCCCGTGAGAAAAACACGACAAACGCATGAGTGAACAATTTGTAAAAACGTGACCAATTGAGCTTGGCTCCCCCTCCGGGGGAGCTGTCGAGCGAGCTTGCGAGCGAGACTGAGGAAGCCCCTCTCCGTCATTTGCCTCGCGGGAGATCGGCAAATGCCACCTCCCCCATAGGGGGAGGCAAGACGTGTTGTTTACAGTTTCTTCCTTCGCGTGCTTGCCGTGTGAGAAAAAAGGAAATGGGGATGTAAAAAATCACATCACCGCTTCTTTGGCTTTCGGTTTTCAGAAAAGAGCACGAAAAACGTCCGAACAATGACGTTCTTGTCTGAAAACTGAAAACTGCCCTCAGGCAAAGGGCAGCGTCCTGCGCGCCCACCAGTCGTAGCGGCGGAGGAAGCGCGCGACGTCGAGGCCGCTCTTCTCGTAGTCGAGCAGCAGCATCGCGCAGGCGAGGCTGTCGCTGTCGGCGCGATGGTGGTCGAGGGCGATGCCCCGGTAGCGGCAGAGCGTGTCGAGCTTGTGGTTGACAAGCT
>CAJOFI010000171.1:0-805 GCA_905233595.1 uncultured Oscillospiraceae bacterium
CGAGCCGACGCCGGAACCCACGCCTGAGCCCACGCCGGAACCCACGCCTGAGCCCACGCCGGAACCCACCCCCGAGCCGACGCCGCAGCTCTTTACCATCAGCGCCATCGGGGACTGCACCCTGACTTCGCACCAGAAGCTCGCGCCCACGAACCCCGCCTCCTACGCGGGCACGATGGGCGAGGACTACGCCTACCCCTTCTCCAACACCCTGCAATACTTCGCGCACGACGATCTGACGCTTGCGAATCTGGAGTGCACGTTCTCCGACGAGCGCCTCTATTCCAGCCAGCAGTTCCACTTCCTCGCGCCGACGGTGTACGCGAACATCCTGCTCGAGGGCGGGGTGGACTTTGTGACCACCGCGAACAACCACATGCTCGACTTCGGGCAGCAGGGGCTGGACGACACCTTCGCGGCGCTGGAGGCCTACGGCATCCCTTACGGGCGGGACGGGCAGAGCCAGCTTCTCGAGACGCCGACGGGGCTTCGCGTGGGGCTCTACACCGCCTACAACAACTACGCTCCCCGGCGGGACGCGGCGGCCGAGGCCGTGCGGCAGCTCCGCGAGGACGGGGCGGAGTACGTGGTCTGCATGTTCCACTGGGGGCAGGAGCTGCACTACCGCCCGAACGCGGCGGATATCGAGCTTGCCCACGCCTGCGTGGACGCGGGAGCCGATCTCGTCTACGGCAGCCACTCCCACTGCCTGCAGCCGATCGAGGAGTATAACGGCGGGCTGATCCTCTATTCGATGGGCAACTGGAGCTTTGGCGGCAACACCACCCCGACCGACATGTACACC
>CAJOFI010000171.1:844-5074 GCA_905233595.1 uncultured Oscillospiraceae bacterium
CTCCCGCCCGGTGACAGAGGGCTTCACCGGCTACGGCTACAACGACTACCGCCCCACGCCCTATCTCGAGGGCAGCGAGGAATACGCGCGCGCCATGAGCAAAATCACCGGCAGCTACCAGGGGCCTGACCGCAGCGCCGATTACTCCAACTGGTATTCATCCTGGTCATAACGCAACTCTTCAGTTCCCTTGAGGGGGACTGCACAGTTCCTTATTTTGAATTGTTTTTCGCCATCCGAGGCGAAAAATCAGAGACGTTCCTCCTCTGAACTCCCCCTGTATAGGGAAGACTGAACAGGTACGTCATAATCAGAAAGGCAACCCATGAAAAGAAAGAACACTGGAAGACTGATCGTATTATTTGCCGCCGTCCTCGTGCTGGGGCTGAGCGTGTATTTCCGCACGAGCGCCCTCTCCCCGGCTGAGGCCGCCTCCACCGGCTTTTACGCCCGGCAGGGGCTGCGCCCGGCCGCACCGCAATCGAGCGCCGCCGCCGAGACCGCCGCCCCCGCCGTTGAGGCGCGGGACTTCGTGATCTCCGTCATCGGGGACAATACCCTCGCCTCCCACCAGTTCGCCGGGGCGAGCGTCTCCTTCGCCGGGCGCATGGGGGACGATTACAGCTACCCCTACTCCAACACCGCGCAGTACTTCAAGAGCGACGATTTCACGATCTCGAACCTGGAGTGCACGCTCTCGGACAAGAAGCTGCAATCCCTGGAGCAGTTTTATTTCCTTGCGCCGACGGCCTACGCGAACATCCTCACGGAGGGCGGGGTGGACTTCGTGACCACCGCGAACAACCACATGGAGGACTTCGGGCAGCAGGGCGTGGACGATACCTACGCCGCGCTCGAGGATCACGGCATTCCCTACGGCAAGGAGGGTGAGGCGCAGCTCCTGCCCATCGACGGCGGTCTGACTCTCGGCATCTACTGCGACTATAACCACCTCAAGCCCGACGTGGAGAAGAGCGCCGCCGCCGTGCGAAAGCTCAAGGAGGACGGGGCGGACTACGTGATCTGCGCCTTCCACTGGGGGAAGGAGCTCTACTACAAGCCGAATGACGATCAGGTCACCCTCGCCCATGCCTGCATCGACGCGGGCGCCGATCTCATCTACGGCAGCCACACCCACAATCTCCAGCCCATCGAGAAATACGGCGAGGGGCTGATCCTCTATTCGATGGGCAACTGGAGCTTTGGCGGCAGCACCGCGCCGACCGACCGCGACACCGCCATCGTGCAGGTGCAGCTCCACCGCGACGAGAGCGGCAAGGTCACGACCACGGGCTACGAGGTCGTTCCCTGCTGCGTCTCCAGCCGCCCGGTCACGGAGGGCTACACCGGCGACAACTACAACGACTACCGCCCCACCCCCTACACGGAGGGCAGCCCCGCCTATTACCGCGTCCTCGCCAAGCTCGACGGCAGCTTCGAGCCGGACAAGGAGGGCCGCGACTACTCCGACGTCTACGCGCAGTACACTTGATTTCCGATCCCCCGCAGGGGACAGCTTTACTGATGGAATAACGAATCATTATGGTGTCCCCTGCGGGGACTTCTTATAAACCGTCGTTAGGAACTGTTCACTTCTCACTTTTCACCATTTACTCAAACAAAGGAGGCATTTCCATGATTGCCGCGATCATCTACAATTCCGTCACCGGCTCCTGCAAGCGCTACGCGGACGAGCTTTCGCGTCAGCTCCATCTGCCCGCCTATCCCCTCGGCAGCGCCCCGACCCGCGCCGACGGGGAACTCATCTACGTCGGCTGGATCATGGCCGGCGGCATCGTCGGCTGGAAGAAGGCCAGAAGCTCCGGCGCCGTTGCCGCCGTCGTCGCGGTGGGCATGGCGCCCCCGAGCGGAAAGACCGCCGAGGGCATCCGCGCCAAGGCGGGCATTCCCGCCTCCGTCCCGGTTTTCGTGCTGCAGGGCGGCTTCCACCTCGATAAGCTCCCCGCGCCGATGAAGCTCATCATGAAGTGGAAGGTCAGGGACATCGCAAAGCAGCTCGAGGCGAAAAAGGCCAAAGCCCCGCTGAGCGCCGAGGAGCAGGCGCTCTGGAACATGGCGCAGCGCGGCTCCGGCGAACCGGCAAGCTGGGACGCGAGCGAAGTTGTGAACTGGGTTCTGGACAAATACCGCAGTGAGGGCGCGCTGCGCCAGAAGGACTGAGCGGCGCCGGATTTTCTGTTGAAAAGCGCGTATTTTTATGGTATGCTTCACAAAACAGTTACCAGCAAATTAAGAAATGAGGTAAACAAATGAGAGGTATTCACAGTGTTGTGGACGATCTGCGCCGCGACGTATTTGAGGAGGTTGCTCGCCTGGCCTACGAGGGCGGCGACATTCGGCGCATCGACCAGATCCCCTACAAGATCGTGCCCGGCGAGGTCGCCCGCTATCGCGACAGCGTGTTCCGTGAGCGCGCCATCGTGAACGAGCGTCTGCGCCTTGCCTGCGGTCTGCCCCTGCGCTCCGCCGCCGAGTACGGCCCGGCGAGCCTCGGCATCGAGGAGGCCGCCATCCCCGAGAAATACTATGAGCCGCCCCTCATCAACGTCATCCCCTTCGCCTGCAACGCCTGTCCCGCCAAGGAGATGCGCGTGTCCTCCAACTGTCAGGGCTGTCTGAGCCATCCCTGTCAGGCCGTCTGCCCCAAGGGCGCGATCAGCACCGACCGCTACGGCCACAGCGTGATCGACAACAATAAGTGTATCAAGTGCGGCAAGTGCGTGGATCAGTGCCCCTATGACGCGATCAGCAAGATCGAGCGCCCCTGCGCCAAGGCCTGCGGCATGGACGCCATCGGCTCGGACGAGTTCGGCCGCGCGAAGATCGACTATGACAAGTGCGTCTCCTGCGGCATGTGCCTGGTCAACTGCCCCTTCGGCGCCATCGCCGACAAGAGCCAGATCTTCCAGATCATCCACGCCATCAAGACCGGCAGCGAGGTTTACGCCATCGTCGCCCCGGCCTTCGTCGGGCAATTCGAGGGCGCGACCCCCGCGAAGCTGCGCAAGGCGATGCGCATTGTCGGCATGAAGGAGACCATTGAGGTCGCCATCGGCGCCGACCTCTGCACCATCGAGGAGGCGGAGGATTTCCTTGACCGCGTCCCGGAGAAGCAGCCCTTTATGGGCACCTCCTGCTGCCCCGCGTGGAGCGTGATGGCCAAGCGTATGCTGCCCGATCACCCGGAATACGTCTCCATGGCGCTCACGCCGATGGTGCTCACGGCGCGGCTCGTGAAGAAGGATCACCCGGACGCGAAGGCCGCCGCACCGTCCGCTCGGACGTGGACTTCGTGCTGACCTTTGAGGAGCTTAACGGCATGTTCCGCGCCAAGGATATCGACTTCAAGACCCTCGTGCCCGACGAGTGCGACAAGGACTTCGACAAGGGCACCGGCGCGGGGCGCGGCTTCGCCGTCTCCGGCGGCGTGGCGGCGGCGGTCGCCGACCATATCAAGAAGGTCGCGCCCGAGCGCGAGGTGCAGATGGAGTTTGCTGACGGTCTGCGCGAGTGCAAAAAGATGCTGATGATGGCGAAGGCCGGGCGCCGCAACGGCTATCTGCTCGAGGGCATGGCCTGCCCCGGCGGCTGCGTCGCGGGCGCGGGCACCATCACGCCCGTGAAGATCTCCACCGCGAACATCGCCAAATACAAGGCCGCGGCGGAAAAGCAGTCCTCCTGCGAGAGCGTTTTCGCAAACCGCCTCCACGAAGCGGAAGAATAAAAAGCGAAAACCCTGCCACTTGTGTGACAGGGTTTTCGCTTTGGCCTCATTTTGGCAAGCCTTGCTTTGCCGTGTTGATGGAGGCAATCAGGATTCTCTTGATGTCAAGACAATCATTGAGCAGGGAAGAGGCCATGTTGTGGTCAAGATAATCGGATTTTTAAAGCAATATGGAGCTTTACGATGAAGTCCGCCTTGCTGTTTCCGTACTGCGCTTCGTTGATGTTCGCGCCGATGGAGGTACCGCGAAATAGCAGAAGGGAAAGACTGAACCTCCGTTTAATTAGCCAGTTATTCATTTTTCAGTTTTCAGTATTCATTTAGAAAACCCTGTCTTGTTGGACTGAAAACTGAAGACTGAATAATGAAGAATGAAAAATACAAAACGAAAACCCTGCCACTTGTGTGACAGGGTTTTCGCTTTGGTGCGAGAGAGGAGACTTGCGTGCATTTCTTTTTGCTTGCGGGGGACGCAAAAAGAAATA
>CAJOFI010000172.1:0-4881 GCA_905233595.1 uncultured Oscillospiraceae bacterium
GAGGATCGCGTCGTAATAGCCGGGGGGCTGGGCGGCGAACATATCCACCGCCTCCTGCCCGTTCTCGGCGACGTCGGCCTCCACCTCGCGCATCGAGAGCACCATCACCATGATCTCGGCGTTGATCGCCACGTCCTCCGCGAGCAGCACCCGCCGCCCCTCCAACTGCGCCCGATGGCTTGCGACGCGGGCGCTGCGCTTCTTGAAGGCCTCGCGGAACTCGTCCATGACGCTGCCCGCGAAGAGGGGCTTGGGCACGAAGCTGTCCACCCCGGCGTTCGTGGCCTCGTCCACGATGTCGTCCCAGTTGTAGGAGGTGAGGATGATGACGGGCGAATCGCTGCCCAGGGCGCGGATCTGCCGCGTAGTCTCCACACCGTCCATGCCGGGCATGCGCCAGTCCACGAGAATGAGGTCGTATTCGCTCCTCCTCGCGTGGTGCAGGCGCACCATATCCAGCGCCTCCTGCCCGGAGGAGGCGAGCTCGCAGCTTACGCCGATCTGGTTTAAGATGATCTGCGCGTGCTCGAGCGCGACGTCGTCGTTGTCCACGACGAGCACCCGCATCTCGTGGGGCTTGAGATCGGCGCCGAAGACCTCGTCCGCGCTGCGCTGCGATTCGCCGAGGCTGAGCGTGACCGTGAAGGTGGTGCCCTTGCCCTTCTCGCTCTCGACCTCGATGCTGCCGTTCATCATCTCGACAAGGCTCTTCGTGATGGGCATGCCGAGACCGGTGCTGCCGTAGCGGTTCGTGGCGGAGGAGTCCTCCTGCGTGAAAACCTCGAAAAGGCGGGGGATAAACTCGGCGCTCATGCCGATGCCGGTGTCGCGCATCGTGAATTTGAGCGTCGCCATGTTGTCATAGCGCGGCCCCTCCTCGATGAGAAAGCTGACCGTGCCGCCCTCCGGCGTGAACTTGACGGCGTTGCCGAGGATGTTGATGACGATCTGCTTGAGCTTGATCCCGTCACCGATGTAATAGTCGTCGATCCGCCCAACGGTGTGGCATTCGTAGCGCAGCCCCTTGTCACGGCACTGGCCGCCGATGATCGTGTTGACCTGCTCGATCTCCCGGGCGAAGTTGAATTCCTCCCGCTTGATCGTGAGCCGCCCGGATTCAATGCGGGACATATCAAGGATGTCGTTGATAATGCTCAGAAGGTGCTGCGCCGAATCGCCGATCTTGGTGAGGTAGTCGCGCAGCTTGTCGGGCACGTCCGGCTCGTTGAGCGCGATGTTTTTCAGCCCGATGATCGCGTTCATCGGCGTGCGCAGCTCGTGGCTCATGTTGGAGAGAAAGGCGGTCTTGGCCTTGCTGGCCTGCTCGGCCTCGCTCAGCGCCTCGCGCAAGGCGCGGCTTTGCGCCATGGACTGGCGCATCTCCGCGTCGATGACCGTAAAGCCCAGGCCGACGGCGTGCACGATATGGTCGTCCCTGTCGCTGGGATGGCGCACGCCCGCCATGCGCAGCATCTCATAGTATTCCTTGCCCCCGCGCCGCACGAGATAGCGGTAGGCGATGATATTCTCCGTCGCAAGGCTGCGGCGGATCGCGTCCGGCTCGATAAATGCCAGAAAGCCCTCCTGATAGTCCTTGTCCACGTGCTCCGCGCAATAGGTGCAAAAGCGGGAATAGAAGGGGAAGTGCATGCCCTCCGACATCAGATCGGGGTCGTTCGGGTCGGTTCGGTAGCAGACGGCGTCGTCCGCGTCCAGATCGACGTGGTAGACCGCGCGATAGTCCGAGGCCATCGCGGTGATCATGCTGTCCTGCTCCTTGCGCCGCCGCTCCTGCTCGAGCAGCTGCCCCTGCATCGCGCGCCCCGCGCGCACCTCGGCGTCCACGTCCTTGAAGCCCATCATGACGCCGATCCGACCCTCCGGCATGTAGACCTTGGCGATGTCTATGCGGTAGTGCCTCGTGCCGCTCTCAAGCGCGCGGATGAAATTGACGGAGAACTGCTCCCGCTGCTCGAACTGCTTGAGAATGTAGGGCAGGGAGATCTCCCTCTGCATGCGCTCCTGATCCTCGGGGGCGATCATGGTCTCGACGTACTCGGTCTTGGTGTCGGTATAGCGCTCGTGGCTCATGGCGTTGCGGATCGCGGTATCGTGCACGGCGTCGTTGTCCGTGTGGAAGAAGGAGCATTCCTCCGTCGCCACGTCGTTGATGAGCAGCACCGTGTTGTAGACGTTGGTCAGCGCCTGAATGACCGCGCTTCGGATCGCGTAGCCCTTCTCCTGCTGAACGCGCTTCTCCGTAACGTCGGAGATGAAGACGCAGTAGACGCCGCCGTAAGCCTCCGTCTCGGTATAGTGCCCGTAATCGTCCACCCAGCGCACTTCACCGTCCTTGCGGATGATGCGGTATTCCACGCTGTCCATGCCGTCGCTGCTTCTGCCGATCTGCTCGTCGATGGAGGCGCTTGCGGCCGCATAGTCCTCCGGATGGAGCATCCCCTTGAAGGTAAAGCCTGTCAGCGCCCGAAAATCCTCCAGCCCGTCACAGCCGAAAATGTCAAATACCGCCTGATTGGCGTAGAGCAGCGTTTCCGGCTGCTGCGCTTTATAAATGAAGAAGCCGCCCGGCATGTGCCGCCCGAGCTCCTCAATGATGGAAATGGTCTCGGGGGTCAGCTGAAGCTTGCGTCCGAACATCGGCATTTGCCTCCTTTGGGAAAATGGGTGTACAAAGATTCATCCTTTATTCTAACACAAAATTTTCGTTTTTCAACCATGGATCGACAGAAGTCACGACAAACGTGTGAGTTAACAATTTGTAAAAACGTGACCAGGGTGTACAAAAATTCATCCTTTATTCTAACACAAAATTTTCGTTTTTCAACCATGGATCGACAGAAGTCACGACAAACGTGTGAATAAACAACGGCAGACAGGGTCGATAACGAACGCGCGCGTTTGCCGTGGCTCCACGGCGTTTTTTCCTTGACGGGTTAGGACGTCTTAACTATAATAGAACAAAACGTAACGGAACAAAAGAGAAGACCGCCGCGGAAAAGAAAAGCCCGCGATCCCGGGCGGAAAAAGAAGCGTCCGGCATCGGAAAGAGGAGGAAATATGTTTGACAAGCGATTGATGCTCCTGTGCCCGGAGAGCAAAAGGTACATTCTGGGCAACATCCTGCTGCAGTTTCTGGAGCTGTGCCTGAACGCGGCGATGATCGTGACCGTCGCCGTCTCCGTGCAGAGGCTCTACGACGGCGCGTGGAGCCTGCAAAATCTGGCGCTGCCGCTGCTCGGCATCCTCTGCACCGTGCTTCTGCGCTTTTTCACCACGCGCTATGCCGTGCGCATGAGCTATCTGGCCTCGCGCACGGTAAAGCGCGTGATGCGGGAAAAGATCTACGCCAAGCTTCTGCGCCTCGGCACCGCCTACCGGGAGCACGTCACGACGGCGGAGCTGGTGCAGGAGGCCGTGGAGGGCGTGGATCAGCTCGAGAGCTATTTCGGCCAGTACGTGCCGCAGTTTTTCTACGCCTTCATGGCGCCCATCGCGCTCTTTTTCCTGTTTGGCTTCGGCGGGAGCTGGAGGGTGGCGGCGGTGCTGCTGATCTGCGTGCCGCTCATCCCCGGCGCCATCATGACGGTGCAGAAGATCGCAAAGAAGATCCTCGCGAAATACTGGGGGCAGTATACGCAGCTCGGCAGCGCCTTCCTGGAAAATCTGCAAGGCATGACCACGCTCAAGACCTATCAGGCGGACGAATTCAAAAACGCGGAGATGAACCGGGAGTCCGAGCACTTCCGCAAGGTGACGATGGCGGTGCTGACCATGCAGCTCAATTCGGTCACCATCATGGATTTCGTGGCCTACGGCGGCGCGGCGCTGGGCATCCTGCTCGCGGCGCGGGCCTTCATTGCCGGCAGCATCGGCCTTGCCAACGTGGTGTTCATGATCCTGCTCTCCGCCGACTTCTTCCTGCCCATGCGGCGGCTGGGGAGTTATTTCCACGTTGCCATGAACGGCATGGCGGCGAGCGACAAAATTTTCAAATTTCTCGGCGAGCCGGAACCGGAGGAGAAAACAGAGAGCGTCCCGGGCGGCGGCATCGAGCTGAAAAACGTGCGTTTTGCCTACGACCGGGAGCGGGAGATTTTGCACGGCGTCAGTTTGTCTATCCCGGAAAAGGGCTTTATCGGCATCGTGGGCGAGAGCGGCAGCGGCAAATCCACCGTCGCTTCGCTGCTGATGAAGCGAAATACCGTCGGCAGCGGTTCGCTGACCGTCGGCGGGAAAGAGATCGGCAGCCTGTCGGAAGTGAGCCTCATGAAAACCATCACCTATGTGGGCACGGGCTCCGTGTTCTTCAAGGGCACCGTGCGGGAAAACCTGCTGCTCGCGGCGCCTGACGCCGACGACGCGGCGCTGTGGAAGGCGCTTTCCGACTGCGCGCTTTCGGACTTCCTGCAAAGTCAAAACGGGCTGGACACCCCGCTGCTCGAGAACGCGGGCAACCTCTCCGGCGGGCAGAAGCAGCGCCTCGCGCTCGCGCGCGCCATGCTGCACGATTCGCCGGTCTATATCTTCGACGAGGCCACCTCCAACATCGACGTGGAGAGCGAGGAGACCATCCTCTCCCGGATCCGCGATCTCGCGAAGAGCAAAACGGTGCTTCTGATCTCCCACCGTCTGGCAAACGTCACGGACACCGACTGCGTGTACGTGATGCAAAGCGGCTCTGTGGCAGAGCATGGGACGCACGGGGAGCTTCTGAAAAAGAACGGCGTGTACGCGAAGCTGTGGCGCGTGCAGGCGGCGCTCGAAGCCTACGGAAAGGAGGCGGTGTAAGGTGAAAAAGCAGAGCAAGATCAAGGTGCTGCTGCGCATGATCAAGCTGGTCAGACCCCTCACCGGCTTCAT
>CAJOFI010000172.1:4892-8670 GCA_905233595.1 uncultured Oscillospiraceae bacterium
CGATCCTGGGCGCTTACGCGGTGCTTTACGGGCTGAACGTCAGCATTCCGTTTTCCGTCCGTTTCCTGTTTATCGCGCTGATCGTCATCGCGCTTTCGCGCGCGGTGCTCAAATACGCCGAGCAGCGCACGAACCACTATATCGCCTTCACCCTGCTCGCGATCATCCGGGACAGGGTGTTCCGGGCGCTGCGCCGCCTGTGCCCGGCGAAGCTCGAGGGGCGGGACAAGGGCGATCTGATCTCCCTCATCACCTCTGACGTGGAGCTGCTGGAGGTTTTCTACGCCCATACCATATCCCCAATCTGCATCGCCTTTCTGGTGGAGCTCGTCATGGTGCTCTTTATCGGCTCCTTCCACTGGAGCCTCGCTCTGCTGGCGCTGCTTGCCTTCCTCAGCGTGGGCGCGGCGCTGCCCGTGCTCATCTCCCGGCGCAGCGGCAGCCTCGGCGACGAGCTGCGCGCGGAGAACGGCGCCCTGGCCGCGGCGGCAATGCCCGTCTGGAAGGGCTGACGGAGAAAACCAACGCGCTGTCGGAAAAGCAGGGGCGGCTCAACAGGCTGACGGGCGTCAACCTTGCCCTGGCCAACACCATGATCCTGCTGTTCGATACGGCCATGCTGGCGCTCTGCGCGTTTTTGTATACGCGCAGGCTCGTCGGCTTTGACGGCGTTCTGATCCCGCTTGTGGCGCTGATGTCCTCCTTCGGGCCGGTCACGGCGCTGGCGAGCCTCGGCACGACGTTGCAGGCCACGGTGGCCTCCGGCGCGCGGGTGCTCGAGGTGATCGAGGAAGCGCCGGAAACGGAGGATGTCACGGGGAAGGAGGAGATCGCTTTTCACGGCGCGGAGGTAAAAGACCTAAGCTTCTCCTACGGTGGGCAGAGCGTTCTGAACGATCTGACCCTCGCCTTCCCGGAGGGGCAGCTCGTCGGCGTCGTGGGCAAAAGCGGCTGCGGGAAATCGACGCTGCTCAAGCTGCTGATGCGCTTCTGGCGGGTACGAAATGGGCAGGTGAGCATCTCCGGCAGGAGCGTGGAGGACGTCAACACCCGAAACCTCCGGGAGATGGAGAGCTACATGACCCAGGAGACGCAGCTATTTAAGGACACCATCGCGGGCAATCTCCGCGTCGCCAAGCTCGACGCTACCGACGAGGAGCTGCGGGCGGCCTGCAAAAAGGCGTCGATCCACGATTTCATCATGACGCTGCCCAAGGGCTACGACACCCCGGTGGGCGAGCTGGGCGACACCCTCTCCGGCGGGGAGCGGCAGCGCATCGGCCTTGCGCGGGCCTTCCTGCATGACGCGCCCTTCCTGCTGCTCGATGAGCCGACCAGCAATCTGGACAGTCTCAACGAGGCGGTGATCCTCAAATCGCTGAAGGAAGAGGCGAGGGGCAAGACCGTACTGCTGGTGTCCCACCGCAAATCCACCGTCCGCATCGCCGATGAAATCATCGAAATGGCGGACGGGCGCGTCTCTTGAAAAGCGCACGAAGCCCGTGGGAGCCGTCGATCCCCGTTTTCTTCCCCCGCGCTTGCCGGGATGACAGGGTCATGCTGCCGGACGGGAAGGCGCGCCGCGCGGGGCGGAGCATCGCCGCAGCGAGTTTGCCGGAGGTGTAAGATGCTGTATACCAATGCCAGAGTGTTCACGCCCGAGGGCTTCGTTACAGGCGGCTTTTGCGTCGAGAACGGGCGCTTCGGCGAGTTTTTTGCGGGGCAGCGCGCGGGTGGGCGCGATCTGCATGGCGCGGCGGTCATCCCCGGCCTTGTGGATATCCACACGCACGGGGCGATGGGCGCCGACTTCTCCGACGGTGATTTGGAGGGCTTGAAGCGCATGGCGGCGCATCTTGCCAAATGCGGCGTGACGAGCTTTGCGCCGACCTCCATGACCCTGCCCTATGAGACGCTCGCCGCCGCCTTCCGGAGCGGGGCGGAGCTGTACGAAAACCGCCCTGCGGGCTGTGCGCGCGTGATGGGCATTCACATGGAGGGGCCGTATTTTTCCGAGAAGAAGAAGGGCGCGCAGAACGGCGCGTATCTCAGGCTGCCGGATTTTGAGGGCTTCCGCGCGCTCTATGAGGGCTGCGGGGGGCTGGTGCGCATCGTTGACGTTGCGCCGGAGCTTGAAGGCGCGGCGGACTTTACCGGGAAGGCAAAGGCGCTCTGTACCGTTTCCGTCGCGCACACCGACGCAAGCTACGAGGACTGCCGCCTATTCACCACCGCAGGCCCGGCGTGATCGGCGCGGCCTCCGAGTGCGAAAACGTCGCGGCGGAGCTGATCTGCGACGGGCTGCACGTCCACCCGAGCGCCGTGCGCATGGCCTTCCGGCTCTTCCCCGGGCGCATCTGCCTGATTTCCGACTCGCTGCGCTGCTGCGGCATGCCGGACGGCGAATACGCGCTGGGCGGGCAGCGGGTGTTTTTATCGGGCGGCGTTGCGCGGCTGGCCGACGGCGCCATCGCGGGCGCGGCCTCCGACCTCTATACGGATATGAAGAACGCCGTCGCCTTCGGCATCCCCGCGGAGGAGGCGATCCGCGCCGCGACCATCCGCCCCGCGCGGGAGATCGGCCGCGCCGACGAGATCGGTTCCATCGAGCGGGGCAAGCACGCGGACTTTGTGATCTGCGGCGAGGAGCTTACCGCCATGGAGGTCTACGTTGGCGGGGAGCGGATTTGAAAACAGGAGGAGCACGCCCATGAAGAAACACGTCATCCGCTTTGGCGATTCCCCGTTCACCGGCCGCCGATACACCGCCGAAAAATAAAGGAAGAAAATACTTGCGTTGGGGGGTAATCTGTGATATGATTTGAAAAGGCGAAAGCCAATATTTCACAAAGGAGAACAGAACATGAAGAAAAACCTTTTCAAGCTCCTGTCCATGGCGCTCGTCGTGTGCATGGTGCTGAGCCTCGGCGTCACCGCGTTCGCGGATGATCTGACGGAAGCTGACAAGGACAAGGTGCAGTTGATCTATAGCGGCGGCGAGTTGACCTACACCCCCGACGACGGCGAGGTGAACATCCAGTGGGGGGCGAAGGCATCTATATCAATAACAATACGGAGAACGATGCTTCGATCACTGTAAACGGCAACGTAACGCAGCATATAGAGGGAATTTACCGTTCCAACTATACGGTCGATGCTGAGTCGTACAGTGCAGGCGAAAGCTCCATTGTCGTAAACGGCAACGTAAAGTCGGAAAACGATAATTGGTCTTCATACGGCGTATATACTTATAGTAAAGGCGGAAATGCAAGCTCGGAAATCAATGGCAACGTAGACGCAAGCTCCACGGAGGCTGATGCATGCGCAGTTATTGTTGGAGCGGGAGAAGCAGGCAGCGCGAAAGCCCAGCTCAACGGTCACGCAACTGCCGCTTCCACGAATAACGAAGCAAACGCAGTTTACGTATATGCGAACGGTGACGGCGAAGTGAATGCCGAGATCAGCGGTAACGCAAAGGCCGCTTCCACCGAAGAAGATGCATTCGCGGTTTACGTTGAAGGATATAATAACAGCGAAACGAACGTTCAGGTTCAGGGCAGCGCCTCCGCCGAGGGCGGGGATTACGCTGCGGGTATTTACGTGGAAGGTTATAAAGAATCAACGTCCAACGTCACGGTAGGCGGTGACGTGTCGAGCAACCGAGATGGCGCTTGCGTTTGTTTTTATTCCAATACCGCGAAGTCCAATCTCGTGATCGGCGGCACGCTCAGCACTACGAGTGAAAAAGAAACAGACGCTCCGCTTCACGTGAAAGCTA
>CAJOFI010000173.1:0-2783 GCA_905233595.1 uncultured Oscillospiraceae bacterium
TGGGATATTCGATTTTTCCTCAGCCGAGGACGATCACGCCGGTGCCGCTGCTGCCGTCGTCGCCGGTGATGAGGCTCGCGTTGCCGTTGGGATCGATGATCGTGGCGTTGCCCTCATTGGCGGGGGGGTTGGGCACGACCTGGTTCTGCACGACGGGATAGTTCGTGCCGATGAAGGGGGAATAGATATAGCCGACCTTGTTGTTGAAGATGACCTTCGTCCAGCCGTTCTCCTCCCCGATGACCAGCACGCGGTCACCCAGGTTCACCACGTCGATGATCGGCGTATCGCCGGAGCCTGCCTCCGCGCGCACGTTGATGCCGGAGCCCTGGACGTAGGCGGTGTAGCCGTTCTCCTTCTCCTTATCCGTGGCGGTGGCGGTCGGCGCCGCGTAACCGTCCGGCGCGGGGGTGGGGGCGACGGTGGGCGTCGGCGCGATGGTGGGCGTCGGCGCGGGCGTGGAGGACGGCACCGGGAAGGCCGTCACCACGACGGTGGGCGTCACCACGACGGGCGCCGCCTGCTGCGTATCCACGGCGGTCTGCCCCTCAAGGGCGGCGTTCTGCACGTCCTGCTGCGTGACGTCAGGCTGCTGGCTCCTGGCGCCGCAGGCGCAGAGCGCCAGCGCCAGCGCCAGAACGAAAATCAGCGCGAGCTTTCTGTTCATAGGATTCCCTCCTGTTGTATGTGATGGGGTGAGCCTTTTCTTCAATTTCCTACTATACCACAGTTTTTCCGAAAAGAAAACATAATTTCTCTTAAATTTTCACCGTTTTCGCATTTTTTCTCACTCAAGACTCCAGCGCGGGCGTCCAGTAGTGCTGCTGATACAGGTCGGTGAAGCGGTAACAGAGCGAGACCGGCGCGTTCACCGGGACGTTGGAGAGCTCCATCGTCTCCGTCACGAACATCGGCTCACCGAGGAAATAGCTGTTGTCAAAGCTGCCGTCGTAGCCGTAGTGGTCGCAGAGAAAGTCGATCCGGTCCCCCATGCGCAGGGTGACAGGCTCCTCGCTCTCGGGGTCGAGCCAGCTCTTGGCGACGGTCTGCGTCTCCCCGTCGGGGTAGACGCTGCGCGCGCCCACGATCGCCCCGTGCGGGTTCTCCGCGTCAAAGCGCACGAGAAGCTGCACGTAGTCCCCGTTGAGCATCGCCGGGATGCGCCCGGTGATGACCGTGTCGCTCCCCTCGCCGGAGGTGTTCTCGTGGTAATAGGCCACGGGCTGCCCGTTCACGGCAAGCCAGGTGTCGTCCTCCGGCGCGAGAAGGTTCCCCTGCGCGTCAAAGGAGAAGACGTTGTCAAAGCCCATGTCGATATAGCCGCTGCCGTCATCCACGAACATGTTGAGGTCAAGCCCCTCCACCAGCGCCCACTGCTCATCGGGCAGGGCGATCACAAGCTCCCCGCTGAGGTTGCGCGTCCAGGCGAGGGAGGATGCGTCAAAGCGGTTGTCCGCGAGGTAGGCGACGGTGTCCTCCGTGCTCATGGAGCGGCCGAAGAAAAAGTCCGTGTTGCCGCTGCTCAGTCCCTCCACGCTGCCGTAGCCGCCGCCGAGGAAGGCGTCGAGCAGGCCGGAAATCATGTCCGCGCTGTCATAGGACGAGTAGCCCGCGCTCGAGCCGCTGCCGCCGCCCCAGAGCGAGGCGTAGGGATTGCTGCTGCCCCCGGTGGCGACCTGCCCGGAGACCTCAAGGCTCGCAAAGTCGCGGATGCACTGGGCATAGCTTGCATCGAGGCCGATGGCGTCATAGGTCTTGATCGCGGAGTCCACGCTGCTGGCCTTGCGGTAGGGGAAGTAGATCGACAGGCCGTAGGAGTTCGTCATGTCCGCGCTCGTGCGGTTATACTTCACCGCGCCCTGCAGCGCCTCGGCAAGCGCCTTGCCCTCGGCGGTGCCGAGGTTCTTGGCGAAGTGCACGAGATCGACCTGGTCGATCATCGTGCTGCGGGCAAACTCGCGGCTGTTGTTGCGCGCGTTCGAGACCTGGCGGTAGCTGCCGTCGTTCACCAGCGCGCTGATGGACTGGGAAAAGGCTCTGAGCTTCGCCGGAACGGTGTGCGCAAGCTCCGCCAGATCCACCACCGACAGTGTCGCGGACTGGCCGCGCGTCTGGCTCTGGCAGGTAGAGACAAAGTCGTCCGCGATGCTCTTGCCGATCTGCACGGTGGGCAGGGCGGGATCCTTCGAGAGCTTCGTGAGCCAGTCGGTGTAATACCAGCCGATGCCCGGCTCCGTCTCCTCCGAGGCGATCAGATAGTCGGCGTAGGGATCGAGCATCAGCCCGGTCTCCACCGTCGCCATCAGGCAGGCGTCAAAGCCCACGAAGTCAAAGCTCACGCCCGCGTCGCGCAGCGCCGTGTTGATGCCCGCAAGCGTCATCGAGCCGCTCGACTGGAACTTCTGGTCATAGCCGTAGCCGCTCACCGAGCCGCCGCCGTGATCCCACAGGATCAGCTCGTTACGGTTCGCGGGGTAGTTTTTCGCGCACCATTCGATGAAGGAGGAGAGCGTCTCGGGCTTTGTCATCGAGACGCTGCCCGCGTCCGCCACCAGGCGGCGAAGCTGCCCGTCCTCTACCTTATAAATCTGGTTTACGCTGTTGGACATGATCTCGTTGTTCCAGCGCGTGCAGCCGCCAGTGTAGACGATCAGGTTCACACTGTCCGAGATCGTGGCCTTCGTCATCTCGATGAGATCCTTCGTCGCCATCGCGCTGCGCGATTCGAGATCGGTGCCGCACATGTAGACCATCACGGTCACCGTGTCTTTGCCGCCGCCGCG
>CAJOFI010000173.1:2830-4275 GCA_905233595.1 uncultured Oscillospiraceae bacterium
GAGGAGCCGAAAAGGCTCGCGTAGGGGTCGAAGCTCTCGGAGGAGGAGCCGAAGAGGCTGCTGAAGCTGTCGGTGAAGTCCTCATAGCTGTCAGAGCTCGTGTAGGACGAGGAGGGCTCGGAGTAGCTGTAGCTCTCCCCTTCCCCGCCGAGCAGGCCGGAGGAGAACAGCCCTCCCCCGCCGCCGAGCAGCAGCACCGCCGCCGCGATGATGCCGACCAGACCGCGCCCGCCGCCGGAGCGCGCGGATCGGCCGCCGCCGCCATAGCCCGTGCGCTGCTGCGCGCCGAAGCCCGGGCGCGTCTCCTCCCCGCCGACGGGGCCCATGTTCAGCCCCTCGCCGCGGCGCTTGACGCCCTTGCTGTTATTGGTCACAAATTTTTCTCTTCCCTGCGGCCTCTTATCCAAGAAGATCGCCTCACTTTCCTGTTCTGAAACAACAATGTACCACATTTTTCGCGTCTTGAACAGTCTTTTCTCAGAATTTTTCCGCCCGCTCTTGCAATTGCCGCCAAAGTCGTGTATAATCCACTCACACCCGGAGGGTTACCGAAGCGGTCATAACGGGGCGGTCTTGAAAACCGTTAGGGGGAAACCCCACGCGGGTTCGAATCCTGCACCCTCCGCCAAAGCGAAAATCCTGTCGACGAAAGACGGCGGGATTTTCGCTTTGTATTATTCAATCTTCAGTTTTCAGTATTCAATATTCATTTCCCCGACAGGATTTTCTAAATGAATACTGAAGACTTAAGACTGAAAAACGAATAATTATTGCAAAATCGAAGACTTTCCGGTATAATATGATTGGTGATAGCTATGAGTGCGAAAGACGCAGACAATATCGTTCAAGAGTGGCTGAGTCATCTTTCTGCCTTAAATGTTGAGGCCAAAAAGATGTTCGGCTGCGATTGCCTGTACTGCGACGGTCAGGCGGTCGGCTGGATTCACGACAGCGTTTTGAGTCTGCATGAAGTAGGCTTGCCATATTTGCCGGAGGACATCAAACGCCCCGCCAAGGAAGACAAAATACAGGAGCTGGTCATTCCTTTCGACTACGTAAATGCAGATTGGCTGCCAAGAGCTGTGCAAGATACGGCGGATATTAGAAGAAATCAAAAGTAATCCTATGTTTGCCGCCGCTTTTTTGGTGGAACTGATGATTTTTCCGAGGGTTTGAATCCATCTATGAAACCCGCAGATCCATCTTTTTCGTACCCCATTGCCAAAAAAGCACGGTAATTTTGATAGAATTGCCGTGCTTTGTTTTTTGTGTTATAATGACAGAGCAGCTGAGACCGAGGGCCTGTCTGCGCTGCTGGATGATGATTGGTAAGCATACAGATAAATCGGGATTTGTGAGGATGATGCAAAATGAATTATAAGGTTATAGATAAAGAGACTTACTATAGAAAGGGCGTCTTCCGGCACTTTACAGAGGACTGCACA
>CAJOFI010000174.1 GCA_905233595.1 uncultured Oscillospiraceae bacterium
ATGGTGATGATGCCGCCGACCGCCGAGGCCATCTGATCCATCAGGCCGCAGGGCTTGCCGAAGTAGTCGTTCTCGACCCGCTGGCCGAGCTGGGCGATCTCCACGGCGCCCAGCCGCGCGCCGCTCAGATGGCTCGCGATCGTCCCGAGCAGCACCTCAAAGGCCGCCGAGGACGAAAGCCCGCTGCCCGGCAGCACCGTGGAGCTGACCACCGCGTCAAAGCCCGTTTTCAGCCCCGTTCCCGCCGCGACGCCGCGAATGAGCGCGGCGGTCGTGCCGAACTCCTCCTCACGGATCGAAAGCTCGTCCAGGCCGATCTCGCAGAGGGGGTAGCCCTCCGAGAGGACGCGGATGACGTTCCCGCCGTTCTCCGCCACCGCCGCCACGGTCTCGAGGCTCACCGCCCCGGCGAGCACGCGCCCGAGCTGGTGGTCAGTGTGGTTGCCGCCGATCTCCGTGCGCCCCGGCGCGGAGAAGACATAGCGCGCTTTTCTGCCAAAGGTCTTCAAAAATCTGTCCTTGAGCTGTTCGTACATTCTCTGTACCCTCCCATGAAACATCTCTATTTATTATAAATTATTATAAAACTCGGTAACGATTCCGTCCTGTGCAAAAAAGAACAAGCATGCATGTCCTTCCCCCGGCGGGGGAAGCTTCCTCCCCCCTTTTGTCCGCTGCGCAGACATCCCTGCGGGCTCCTTTCGCCGCGGCGTAAATCCCCGCAAGGGGTACGGAAGCGTTACTTCAAATCGCGCTTGATTTCCTTCACAATACGCTCGATATCCGCCATCGTCTCCACGCGCACGAGCTGGCTGCGGTAGTACGCGCCGTGCGCCACGCCGTGCAGATACCAGGGCAGATGGTGCCGCGCCTCGAGGCAGGCGATGCGCTCCCCGCTGAATTCGGCGAGCGCGCGGATCTGCGCGAGCGCCGTATCCATCCGTTCGGAGAGGGGCGGGAGCGGCGGCTCCGCCTCGCCCTCGACGGCGGCCTTCGCCTGCGCGAAGAGCCAGGGGTTCCCGAAGGCGCCGCGCCCGATCATGCAGAGGTCGGCGCCCGTATAGCGCAGGATGTGCGCCGCGTCCGCGCCGGTAAACACGTCGCCGTTTGCACTCACGGGGATGGAGACGGCCTGCTTGACTTCGCGGATGACGTCCCAGTCCGCGCGCCCGGCGTACATCTGCACCCGCGTGCGCCCGTGCACCGCGATGGCGGCGGCGCCGGCGGCCTCGACAGTCTTGGCAAACTCCACCGCGTTCACGCTCCCGGCGTCCCAGCCCTTGCGAAACTTCACGGTCACGGGCTTGTCCACCGCGCGCACCACGGCCTCGACAATCCTTCCGGCGAGCGCCGGGTCGCGCATCAGCGCAGAGCCGTCCCCCGCCTTGACGATCTTTCCCACGGGGCAGCCCATGTTGATGTCCAGAACATCCGCCCCCGAGAGCTCCAGCGCCAGCGGCGCGGCCTCCGCCATGATCTCCGGCTCGTGGCCGAAGATCTGCGCGGCGACCGGGTGCCCATCCGCGGGGCAGTAGAGCAGGGACTTCGTTTTCTCGTCCTTGTAGACCAGCGCCTTGGCCGAGACCATCTCGGTCGTCGTGAGCGCCGCCCCCTGCGCGCGGCAGACGGCGCGGAAGGCGAAGTCCGTCACCCCCGCCATGGGCGCAAGCACCACGCGAGAAAAAAGTTGTACGGTTCCGATCTTTACCATAATGACTCCTGAGATAGCGAATAGTGAAGAGTGAAGAGTGAAAAGTTAAGGTGTCGCTTCGCGACAATTATAATCTGTCCCCGCAGGGGACACCATAACTGTTCACTCTTCACCTTTCACTGTTCACTTTGCCGAAAAGCGGCCAGTGAAGGCGTCGCTTCGCGACAATTATAATTCGTCCCCGCAGGGGACACCATAATTCTTCATTCTTCATTCTTCAGTCTTCAGTCTTCAGTCTTCAGTCTTCAGTCTTCAGTCTTCAGTCTTCAGTCTTCATTTAATACGAGTCCCACCGGGCAGTGGTCGCTGCCCATCACCTCGGGCAGGATGAAGGCGTCCCGCACCTTCTCCCGCAGGCGGTCGGAGATCACGAAGTAGTCGATGCGCCAGCCGACGTTCCGCGCCCGCGACGCCGCGCGATAGCTCCACCAGGAGTAGGCGTCCCGTTTGTCGGGGTAGAGATAGCGGAAGCTGTCGGTAAAGCCTGCCGCCAGAAGCTCCGTGAACTTGCCGCGCTCCTCGTCGGAAAAGCCGGCGTTGCCCACGTTCTGCTTGGGGTTTTTCAGGTCGATCTCCTCATGCGCGACGTTCATATCGCCGCAGACGACGACCGGCTTCTGCCTGTCGAGCTCCACGAGATAGGCGCGGAAGGCGTCCTCCCAGCGCACGCGGTAGTCGATGCGCTTGAGCCCGTCCTGCGCGTTCGGCGTGTAGACGCACACGAGGAAGAAGTTTTCGTATTCGAGCGAGGTTATAGCGCACGGAGAGCGGCGTGTGTCTGGTAAAGATCGCGGTGCCGGAATAGCCCTTCTTCTCCGCGTAGCTCCAGTAGCTCTCGTAGCCGGGGAAGGCCATGTCGATCTGCCCGGCCTGCAGCTTCGTCTCCTGCAGGCAGAAGAAGTCCGCGTCCAGCTCGCGGAACACGTCCTCAAAGCCCTTGCTCCTCGCCGCCCGCAGGCCGTTTACGTTCCAGGAAATGAATTTCATTTGGTATCCTCCACGCTCTGCTGATAGCCCCGCGCGTCCACCAGCGACGCGCCGCGAAGCCGCGGCAGCGTCCCCGCCGCCGTGCCCTTGGTCGCGGCGGTCTTTGTCGCGACGAGGCGGTTGATCTTCATGCCCTCGGCGGTGAACTTCGCCTCATAGTCGGTCATCACGCCGACAACGCCGTTTTCGTGCAGGTCGTGCGTCACTTCGCTGAGCGCCCAGCCCTCGCTTTTCAGCACCTCGACCGACCAGTCGAAAAGCGGGGTGTTGTCGGTCTTGAAGTGAAGCTCGCCGCCCTCCTTCAGCGCGTCGGCGTACAGGCGCAGAAAGCCAGGCGCCGTCAGGCGGAGCTTCGCGTCCCGGCTCTTCGGCCAGGGGTCGCAGAAGTTGACGTACAGGCGGTCGATCTCGCCGGGGGCGAAGATCTCCGGCAGCTTTGCCGCGTCCGTGTCCATAAAGCGCACGTTCCTGAGTCCCAGCGCCTGCACCCGCTCCATCGCGAGGATCATCGCGTCCGGCACCCGCTCGATGGCGAGCAGTAGCGTCTCCGGCATCATCTCCGCCGTTCCGGCGGTAAAGCGCCCCTTGCCGCAGCCAAGCTCCACGTAGAGCTTTTCAAAGCCCGGCAGCGCCTGCAGCCAGCCACCCCGCAGCGCGCCCGGCTCCTTCACCAGCAGTTCGGCGCATTTTTCCATCCTCGGCTCCAGATTATGCCGTTTTCTCATTCTCATAGCGTTCACACTCCATTTTCTGTCACACTATACCATACCATATTCGAGCAAAAACATCAATCCAGAAATCTCTTGCATAAGGCAAAAACTTGGTATATAATGAGCAGGTCGATGGAGCTTCCTGTCCAGGCTTCGCGCAGGCGAAGAATTGCAAAGCAAGCCTCGTCGGACGACGACCGGGTATAGCGCAGTTGGTAGCGCTGGTGGTTTGGGAGCGTGTAACACCCCCCGGCAAGACGGAGAAATCCGAAATCCACGGAAGCCTTGCAAACACTGGGGTTTCGGCTCTTTGGATATTCCGCAAATACTCCGAAAACCGCCGTTTGACCGCATCTTTGACCACAACGGCAGAAGCAGAAAATTGAATATCCGGGTGTAGCTCAGATGGTAGAGCGCGTGGTTTGGGACCACGAGGCCGCTGGTTCGAAACCAGTCACTCGGACCAAAAAGGCGGTTTTTACCGCAGGAAAGCCGCAGGGATTGCTTCTCTGCGGCTTTTAGTAAAATAAGGAGAGTAAAAATGACATTTCACTCAGTATCAAGCACTGTTAAAACATGGATGGTCGAGCAGCCACACGTTAAGGAAGAATCATTGACAGACTGGTTGTTATTCAATGTTTCAAAGTCAATACCAACAGTATACTATCAAGCTTTCTCCCGGCATGAGGAAGCAGAAAATGGCGCAGACTGGGAATGGTGGGTCTTAACTCAGGACTCTTTTACGAAAGGCCCCTTTAATGCGTACCGCTTTTTTGTCCAAGCAAAAAAACTAACTAATGGAGGAGACAATTACTCTCGGCTTAACTATGGCAACAAGCATGGTCAGCAAATTGATTTGTTGATTGACCATGCTAAAACATTTCATGCCTTTCCTTTCTATATGTTCTATGCAACCTCCGAACCAGATTTAGACGAACAGGAAAGAAACATACCATTTATAAATTGGGAAACATTAGCTTGGTGCGCCCCCTGCGAAAATGGCTGCTTTTTAGCTGATGCGAATGAAATCTATCATTTACTTTATGCAACTGCAAGACCGCGATTAGATGAACTAAAACTACTTAATCACTCATTTAAACTCTCATTGCTAGATAAGTTGTGTAAGGCATCAGGGCGTGATTGTGAAAGATTCCTTTCATCATTCAACGAACTAATGATTATGGAAAAGCTTGGGCAAAATGACTTATTCTATCAGCTTTCAGGTGTTCGTGGTATTAAACATTTCGGCAAGGGGATCCCAAGCTACCTTTCACTTTTTATTGAAAGACATGAAGAAGATTTGTCTTGGTTTGAATCAGAAATGCGTAGGGATATGCCAAATGTGGGAGGAATTTCGGTAATTGATCTTAGAGATTCCGAGAATAAATAGTTCGGATTTATAAGTTTATTGAAAAACAGTCCAATCCAATTGCTTATTCTTTGCTTTCTGCGCTTATATCTTTGCGCTATGGCTTATGTCGCTTCTCCTCCTCGATTCTCTCCCTTACCTCGGCGACTATCTGCTCCAGCAGCACCTCGCACTCCTCCCTCGTCTTGGCATAGACCGTATGCACCTCGCGTTTGCCCTGAGCGTTGGTGGGCGAATAGCGCCCCTCAAAAAGGTGGTCGCCCAGCTCGTAGATCCCTCCGGTGCCGGACTTGCGCACCTTGCCCTTGTACGGGGCAAACGGCGGGCTTACAGGCGGTTTCCCGTCTTCGGCGGGAAGCTGGTCGTACAGC
>CAJOFI010000175.1 GCA_905233595.1 uncultured Oscillospiraceae bacterium
CGACGTCCAGCCCCAGCTCCTCGGGCAGGAATCTGGGGCAGGTGTTCTCGGACACGGTGATGACCGAGGAGGCGAGGCGCGAGCCGATCTCGCAGGACTCCATCAGGCTCTTCCCGTAGGTCTGCCCGATGGCGACCCCGGCGAAGAAGGCGTCCCCTGCCCCGGCGGTATCGCGCACATGGACGGTCTGCGCGGGGCAGACGCCGTGCTCGCCCGTCATGGAGGCGAAGACCGCGCCCCGGCTGCCCATCGTGACGACCATCGCGGGGATGCGCGCACTCGTGACGCGCTCGAAAAGCTCCCGGCACATCTCCTCGGGGCTCATGCCCTCGAAGTCGGCGGCGAAGAGGATGCCCGCCTCCTGCACGTTACACACGAAGCAGTCCACCGACTGGAGGAAGTCCCGCCGCTGCGTCGCGATGGACATGTTGGCGACCACGGCATAGATGCGCTTTTCGTACTTCTTCGCATAGCGGAAGACCTGCTTAATGACCTCCTTGTCCATGTCGATCTCCACGACCACGCTGTCCGCGTCGGCGAAGATCTCGTCCCCGTGCTGCCGGAGCATGTCCACCATGGCGTCCATCTGCGGGCGCTTGGAGATGGAGGAGGCGATGTCCCCCGACGCGTCGTGGATGGCGAGCCAGATGCCCATGCCGTCCGGCACCTGGGCGACGAAGCGGGTGTCCACCTTATGCTTGTTTAATTTGCGCAATACCTCCTCGCCCTGGGCGGTATCGTCCACCATGCTCACAAAGCGCGGGCGCAGCTCGACGTTGGCGATGTCCTCGACCACGTTGCGCCCCACGCCGCCGTGCACGAACTCCACCCAGCCGGAGTTGCGCCCGGCGGGGATATACTTGCTCTCGGGAAAGCCCTTGATGTCCACAAACACGTTTCCGGCCACTACGATCGGCATAAGCAGTACCTCGTTTCTCTTTCTCTTTTTTCGCGTCAGATCGCGTTCACGGCGTCAACGAAGCGGAGGAAGGCGGCTTTGCCCGTATCGCTGCGCTTGTAGACGCCCGCGTCGCAGAGCACCTGCATGAAGACCCGGCCGACCTCGCGGCGGAGGATTTCGGCGGTGTTCCCGGCGGTGAACGTGTACTGCGTCTTGAGCTCCTCCGCCCAGGCGGCGTGGGAGCGCAGGCTCTCCGTGGCGCGGAGATCGCCGCCCGTGACGAGCGCCGTCTCCAGCTCGTTAAGCTCGTTTTTGAGCCGCGAGGGCAGCACCGCAAGCCCCATGACCTCGATGAGGCCGATGTTCTCCTTCTTGATATGGTGCAGCGGCGCGTGGGGGTGGTAGAGCCCCAGCGGGTGCTCGGCGGTGGTGAGATTGTTGCGCAGCACGAGATCGAGCTGGTACTTCTCCCCCCGGCGGCGGGCGATGGGCGTGATGGTGTTGTGGGGAACGCCCTCGGTCTCGGCGAGGATCATCGCCGCCTCGTCCGTGTAGCCGCGCCAGCAGCCGAGAATCTTATCCGCAAGGTCAACGATGCGTTCACTGTCCGCCCCGGTCAGGCGGATGACGGACATCGGCCACTTGACGATGCCGGCCTCAACGTCCTCAAAGCCCTTGAAGCTGAGCGCCGTCTCCACCGGCGCCTTCGCCATCGCGAATTCGTAGCGCCCGCCCTGGAAGTGGTCATGGCTCAAAATCGAGCCGCCCACGATGGGCAGGTCCGCGTTGGAGCCGACGAAGTAGTGCGGCATCAGCGTCACGAAGTCGAAGAGCTTGCGGAAGGCCGCTCTGTCCACCTTCATGGGCGTGTGCTGCGAATTGAAGACGATGCAGTGCTCGTTGTAGTAGACGTAGGGGGAATACTGCCAGAACCAGGGCGTTCCCGCGATGGTCAGCGGGAGGACGCGGTGGTTCTGCCGCGCGGGGTGGTTCATGCGTCCGGCGTAGCCCTCGTTTTCGCTGCAGAGCTGGCACTTGGGATAGCCCGCCTGCGGCGCGAGCCGCGCCGCCGCGATCGCGCGCGGGTCCTTCTCCGGCTTGGAGAGGTTGATCGTGATATCGAGCTCGCCGTACTCGCAGGGGTAGACCCACTTCACGTCCTTCGCGATGCGGTCGCGGCGGATGTAGTTTGTGTCGCAGGAGAACTTGTAGTACCAGTCGGTGGCAAGCGCGGGGCTCGTCTCGTACAGCCCCGCGAAGATCGCGCGCACCTCATGGGGATAGGGCGTGAGCGCGCCCATGAGCTTCGTGTCAAAGAGGTCGCGGGCGGTGATGTTGTCGTCGAGAAGCCCCCGGCGCACCGCGTCGTCGGTGAGGGCGTTCAGAATATCCGGCAGCGCGGAAGAGGACGCCTCCCCCTCCCCCGGCTCGTCGAGCCCCAGGATTTCGAGGACGCGGTTAAAGACGTAAGTCGCGTCGTCCTCCTGAATGAGTCCCTTGTCCAGCCCGTAGGCTACCAGCGCGTTGATCCAGCCTTTCATGCCTTGACCTCCTCAAGCAGAATACCGCCCTCCGGGCGGATGGAGAGCACATGGCAGCTCCCCTCACCGAGCACGGCCTCCATGCCCGCTTTGAATTCCTCCAGCATATCCGCCGGGACAAAGGCCTGTATCGTCCCGGCAAAGCCGCCGCCGTGCACCCGGCACGCGCCGCGCCCGCCCAGCAGATGGGACGCCAGCGCCAGCGCGACGGCCAGCTCCTGGTGCTCGGTATAGCCCGCGGGCACCACGTTCTGCAGGTACAGCCAGGACGAGCG